>JAYTXB010000330.1:0-7158 GCA_043743205.1 Schlesneria sp. | reverse complement strand
GCCTCCAGCACAGCGGTGTCTCCCGAGTCCCACGGCCAGCCGAAGGACTCGCTGCGAAACTTGCCGTCGGACAACAAGCGAACTCGAGCGTCGAGTTCGAGCGGTTGGAAGCGGGCGGAGTCGATCGCTCCACCGACACGTGTGCGGATCGTCGCTCCGATCCCGGCTGCAAACGCCTGACGCACTGCGGCGGGATCAACGATCGGCGCGAGGACTCGCCCTGAATATCCTTGGCGCATGACTTCGCGAATAATCGCGTTGCTATCGCCCGACGCGCCAGAACTGGTGGCGTCGGCCGCGTCCATCATCACGACCGTGCCCTCAGTGATCTCGGACGCCAGCCGAATGCTCTCGGTCAGGCTCGTCAGAGGCACACGCATCTTTTCGTGATGCTTCCAGAAGATGTTCGCCAGTTCGATCGCGTGTCGCTGAGCGACAGCTTCGTCACCGTCCATCACGACGATGCTGTTCGTTCGCAACTCGGGCACGTCGGTGAACGGGTTGCCCCACATCACGCCTGCGGACAGCCCGCCGGGCCCATGCTCAATCTGCTGCGACAACCGCAGGCACTCACCGATCGAGCCGGTTTCGGTGATGAGTTCGTCGCCGCGCACCAAGGCCGGGATTTTGACGCGTGCCATGACGGGGCGAGCACCCTCTATCAAGATTTTCAGCAACAATTGGGCGGCCCGAGCGCCGGTCTGAAAGAAATCGACGTGTGGGTAAGTGTGATAGGGCACGACCGCGTCACTGTGTTCGAGCATCTTGTCCGTCAGCACACCGTGCAGATCGAGCGACACGACGAAGGGAATTGTCTCGCCCAGAATGCGTCGCGCCTCTTGCAGCAAGAACCCCTCGGGATCGTCCTCACCTTCGGCCTGCATCGCACCGTGTAAGGAGAAGTACGCCCCGTCGATTGGCCCGGCCTGCTTCGCTTCTTTCAAGCAATTGACGAAGTCGGCGCACAGCCGCTGAAAGCTCGCGGCAGTCAAGATGCCGCCGGAAGTGTTGGCACTCGCACCGAACGTCGGAGCGAGTGTGACTCGACTATCCGCATCAAAGACGCTGAGTGCGCCGCCGACCTCTTCACGCACCCGGCGATGATGTGCCAACAGCGCCTCACCACGCACGACGCGGAAGTCGTCGAAGCCACTGGTGGTCGGGTTGAACGTCGAGACTTCCTGCTTGCATTCCGCAATCACAATTCGAGGCATTCCCTACTCCAGTGTCAACAACGACTTCGAGGGTTTGAACGACAGGAACAACGTGAATTATACCTCGCGCGGTCACGAATGAGGCGTTGGCGAGCCGCACGCCGTAAGGCTGCGGGGTCTTGATCGCCGCAGGAAACCCGCAGCCTTACGGCATGCGGCTCGCCTAAAACACATCACTCGTGGCCGCGCGAGGTATAGACATTTGGCCAGTCCGCGATCATCGGCAACAGGTCGCTCCTCAAATGAATTCGTCTCCGGGAATTGAACTCTACGAAGTCGTCGGTTCGTTGGAACCGCAGGGGCTGATCCCAGTACAAACGGTGAGACCCCCGCGAATCACAAGAACTCGTTATTTCACGACGTGTTGTTGGCGAGCCGGATGCGAATTGGGATCCGTACACACGAACCTTGTTCGCAGTCAAATCGAAGTCATGTAGGGCCGGTTCGACCGGCCGTCTTCCGGCCGATCGGTTGAATGCGTGAAATGGCCGGTCGAACCGGCCATTGATGACGGAGAAGCAGCGGACATGAGACGCTTCGATCCACAACAGGCACTACTTCTCCGTGGACTCCGCAGCAGTGGCACACCTCAACGTCTCAAACAGGGCCACCTCGCTTATGGAATGCGAGTCATGGAATGACTCGCCTACGTAGCTCAGTCATTCCATGACTGAGCTTCTTGGTGTGGCCACCCACCCATGCACGTCGGCACCCCGGTCCACACCGATTCGCACTCGCAGCCTCGCCCCTCAACGCGCCACCTGTCGCGGAGCGACAGGGCTACCTTGGCGCTGCTTCCAGCCCGTTGTTTGAATTCGCCTTGGCGGTTGGTCAAGCTGAGCGTGTGTTGGAATTTGCTCACCCGTGTCTAAACCCGTTTCCAAGCTGGGGAGTCTGGACCATGTTGCAGCATCTGGCGATTCGAGGGGCGTTGGCGGTCGCGATCAAGACGGCGGCGATGCTCGTGGTGTTGGGGTTGGGAATGGCGGGTGTGCTGTCGGCGGCGGAGCCGGAGGTGACGACGAATTCGATTGGGATGAAGCTGGTCACGATTCCGGCGGGTGTGTTCCTGATGGGAGCGGAAGAAGATCGGGCCGACACCTTGAACAAGTTTACATACTGCGATCCCAAGTGGTTGGATGGTGAGCTGCCCCGGCACAAGGTGCGGATCACCAAGGCGTTTGACATGGGGCAGCACGAGGTGACGCTGGCTCAGTTTCTGAAGTTCTATCACGCCGCGAATTACAAGGTGGAGATCGAGCGGGACGGCAAGCCGAGTTGGGGCTATCAGGATGGCAAGCTGATTGAGTCGAATCGGTTTCGACCGTGGGCACCGTTGGCGTGGAAGCCGGAGATGGATCATCCGGTGATCTACGTGTCTTGGAACGATGCGGTCGCCTTCTGCGAGTGGTTGAGTAAGAAAGAAGGCAAGACGTATCGGCTGCCGACGGAAGCGGAATGGGAATACGCCTGCCGGGCGGGGAGCAACAGCCGCTATCACTTCGGCGACGATCCCGAGGAACTGATCCGGTTCGCCAATGCAGCGGATGCGGATCGGAAGGCACTTTCGCCGAACGCGATCATCGCATCGTTCGACAAAGACGGAAAGAAAACGGACATCGAAATCCCATTTCCGTTTCTCTCCCGCCGCGACGGGTACGCGTGGACGGCCCCGGTGGGCAAGTTTCGGCCGAATGCGTTTGGACTGTATGACATGCACGGTAATGCGTTGGAATGGTGCTCGGATTGGTACGGCGAGGACTACTACTCGAAGTCACCCGTGGATGATCCTCAAGGCGCTTCCGCTGGCTCGTCGCGTGTGCTTCGGGGCGGTGGCTTCGGCGGTACACCGGTCGCTCTCCGGTGTGCCCGCCGCGACGATGCCGAGCCGTCGTATCGTGACTGCAACCTTGGTTTTCGCGTTGTGTGTGTGCGTTAGTTTTTGTTCCCGAGTCGTGCCTCTGTCTCTCTGATCCTCTGAACTCTGTCCTCTGACTTCTCTGCCTGGGGGTGCAGGGGGCAGGGGGCAGGGGGCAGGGGGCAGGGGGCAGCCCCCTGCTTTCGCGCAGCGCGCGATTTTTTTCAAGGTAGCCCTGTCGCTCCGCGACAGGAAGCGCGGTCGCACAACAGACGCTCGAACCCGGCCCACGTCGATTCGCACTTGAAGCGTTGCGAGCCATCATCTTTTGAGCAGCCTGCGCCATGAGTGGATACTTAACTCCCGATACGCCGCTGTTCCTCCAGACGCACGACTTTCTGCTGTGGCTGCTGCGACACACCCCAAGTCATGTAGGGCCGGTTCGACCGGCCGTCTTCCGACCGATCAGTTGAATGCGTGAAATGGCCGGTGGAACCGGCCCTACATGACTCCAAAGCGGTGGCATACCTCAACGTCTCAAGTAGAGCCATCTGCTGTATGGAGTGCGACTCATACAATGCCTCGCCTACGTAGCTCAGCTTCGTAGGGCCGGTTCCACCGGCCTTTTTGTGCCTGACACCGAAGAAGTCCGGTGGAACCGGCCCTACGTCATTTGAGCGTGACCATCCGGTTGAGGCTAGCTTTTTTCGCCTTGTAGACGCCCGCATGCCGCCGCGTGCGATCTCTTCGAGCAGTTCATACTCGCCGAAGTAGCGGATCGTCTCGGGCAACGGCAGCGGGGCGGGACGAACGACCGTGCGAGTGCCACGTGCAACCTCATCGTGTTGTCCTTGGCACGGCGAACTCGGGGCCTGGGTCGAGCAACTGGACCACGTGTTGAACGACGAACGGCCGATGGACCAGACCACCGGAGCGGGCCGAGTTCCACTGCATCATGCAGACGTGATTGCTGGTGGCGAGAATCACGGGATCGCCACCAGCGTCGTTCAGAAATGCGGACTTGCGAGCGAGGATCTCGCGAGCGTTCTCGGGCTGCTGAAGGTTGTAGGCACCACCCGATCCGCAACAGTCGCGGGCCTGTGGGGCAAGTTCCCAGCGATAGCCGGTCGCATCGAGCACGCTGCTCGGAATGCCAGCTTGCTTCTGGCCGTGAATGAGATGGCAGGGCAAATCGACGTAGACTCGCGAGTTGTTCGCGGGACGCGTGCGTCGGACTAAGTTCAGCTCGCTAAGAAAGCCGAGCACGTCGCGCACGGGGATTTGCTCACGGAGCGTTTTGCCGAGCGCCAGTCCGCAGCCAGAGGAATTGCAAACGACCGCATCGACTTCGAGCAAACCAAACGCACGACGGTTCTGATCTCGCAGTTGGTCGATGCCGTCCAGACCCAGATGCTCTTGAAACGCGCCGCAACAACCTTGCTCGCGCGGCACCGTGACTTGCACATTGTTTTCAATCAACACGCGAACGGTCGCGAAGTTGATCTCGCGAAACACGGCCTCCATCAAACACCCGGTCAGCAACGCGACGCGTGGGCCAGTCGGGCGATGCTGCTCCATCAAGCGACGCGCATAATCGGCGGTCGATTCCATAACCGCCGGACGCCCGGCAAATAGAAACCGATGCGGCGACAGGCCCCACGAGCGCAGCCAGCGCGCGGGCAACATCGCCCAGTTGAACAGCCACTGTCGCGCGGTCAGCGCGGCGGCTAGTCGCAGTCGCCATTGCGGTCGAGTCCGTCCCTCGGCGACATGTTGATGCCGCACATGCTCCAAAATTTCGCCGTACGGAACATTCGCCGGACAAGCCGATTCGCAGGCCAAGCAGCCGACACATTCCTCCGTGTATTGAACGGTCCACGGATCCGCCGCCAATCGCCCATCGGCCTCTTCACGCCAGAGTCGTAGCCGACCTCGCGGTGAATTGTTCTCGTCGCCAGTGAGTTGATAAGTCGGGCAAACGTCTAGGCAGAATCCGCAGTGAACGCAGCTTAGCAGTGGGTCGCGATTCGCCAGTGACGATTCGCAAGCAGACCCCGGCGACGCGGGTAATGGAGGCGTTGAGGACTGTGGAACCGTATTCACTTCGACTCAAACTCCTTGGATAGCACGCTCAGCCATTCGGCTTCCACGCCTTGAGATTCGGGACGCGGCAAATGGCGAGAACGCCAGTCACCGCCGACTTCATGCAGTGAGGATTCCACAGCGGAGACGATGCGTTGCACACGCTCGGCGACATCCATGCCATCGCAGTCTGGTGAGAGATAGCCTTGTACCACGCCGTTGTAACACAGCGCGAGGCACGTCAGTAGTTGGCGTTTCGCGATGTCGCGAGCCAACGCGATCACACGATCTGGAGTCGTCTTCAATGTGAAGTCCGGGCAGCCATCAGCCGGAGCGACCGCATGCGGTTCGGCACTCAGAGTTAAATCGTGAGCCTCCGCGAAGGACGCCAGCATCGTTTCAAAGACGGGCCACTCATCGGCGCGAGTATTGATCGCGATTCGCATCTGGAGCGACCCCGCGCGGCCATCGACCAAGACATCGACCGAATCAAACCAGTTCATCCAACAGGACTGCAGCAACACCGGCGCGGCCCGCGTGACAGACTCGGCATCCCCTGACAAATAGAACGTGCCCTGCATTCCACAGTCAGGTCGTAGCCGCAATACAAAATCGACGGGCTTTCCGAAGCGGCCGTCGGAGTGCAGTAGGAATCGCAACAGGTCGTAGCCGGTGGTGGACTTCACAACGCGTTCGCCGATCCGCACGACGCGCCCATCCGGCAGTCGCCAATTCAGGCCGACGATGTTGTCGCAGTGTGGTCCGAATCGGGACGACGCTGGAGAGTATTCGCTCGCGCCGAGTTGCTCGCTGAGCGGAAGCTGTAGGTCCGCAACGAAGGGAAAACGCATTCGGTGCGGTGCAATTAACGTTGCGAGTTCTGCCGCAGTTGCCGAAGCCCCCACGCAAATCACTCCATCGATCGCATCGAGGAACGGTGCAAACAACCGAGGCCCGAGTTCCTGATCGTCTGCGGCGTGTGTCTCATGTTCATCCTGCTCGACCGAGTACGGAACCGACTCCGGTGTCGCGGTTGAACTCACAAACTTTCTGCCACGAAAGACCTTCAAGGGATTCAGTTGATGCTGCGGATTGAAGATCGTCGGTACGGCCAGTTGGAGCTTGAGCGTCTCCGACCCGAACACCAACGGCATGTACTTCGCCTTGTCATTGCCGATGCCATGCTCGCCAGACAGCGTGCCGCCGACTTCGACGACGCGCTGCATCAGTCGCTTGCTAATTGCTTCGACTCGTGCGAGTTCGCCCGGCTTGCGCGAGTCGAACAGGAAGTTCGGATGCAGGTTGCCATCACCCGCATGAAAGACGTTGATCGCAGGCAATCCGGCAGCATCCGCTTCGTCGTAGACCAGTTGCAGGAGTTCCGCGAGTGCCCGTTTGGGGATGACCGCGTCCTGCACCAGGAAGTCGGGACTGAGTTGTCCCATCAATCCGCCCGCCACCTTGCGCGCCTTCCAAAGTTTCTTGCGCTCGGTCTCGTCCGCGCTGTATTCGACATCGAGCGAACCCGCTTCGGCGAGCAACTGCGCGACCGACTCCACCCGCGCATCCACCAACACAGTCGGGCCTTCGATTTCTGTCACCAGCAGAAACGCATCTTTGGGGAGACCAACCGCCATGGGACTGTTTTCGACCATGGTCACAAACCGCGGGTCCATCAGTTCGATCGCCACCGGAAACGACGAATGAGCAACCAACGCATGAATCGCGCGTTCGGCCGAATGCAGGTCCGGATAAGTGGCGCGGAACGTCCAGGCTTTTTCGGCACGAGGCAGCACTCGCAGCCAGAACCTCGTAAACGCACCGAGCGTTCCTTCGGATCCGACCATCAACCGCTTCCAATCTTCATGCCATGCACCACGACCGCCTGCCGGGCCACCGAAACGATGCACGCTGCCATCGAGCAACACCGCCTCCAACCCCAGTACATAGTTGCTGGTCACGCCGTATCGGAAGCAGTGTGCTCCGCCCGCATTCATGGCCACG
>JAYTXB010000329.1:0-1027 GCA_043743205.1 Schlesneria sp. | reverse complement strand
GTTGTCGGAACGGCATCGCATTCAGCCGGGAACGCCGCGCGATTATCTCGTGCAGAACACGACCGAGATCGCCAACGTCTTCGGCATGATTACCGGCACACTGACGCTGATGCTCGCCTGCATCGCGGGGATTTCGCTCGTGGTCGGTGGCGTTGGGATCATGAACATCATGCTGGTCTCCGTGACGGAACGAACGCGGGAGATCGGCATTCGCATGGCAGTCGGTGCCCGCTCGGGAGACATCCTGAGGCAGTTTCTCGTGGAAGCGGTGCTGCTGTCGTGCATCGGTGGTGTGATCGGATTTTTGCTTGGCGTGGGAGCGTCCATAGGGCTGGTGTCACTCATCAACGCCGTGACCAGCGGGACGAAGTGGAAGCACGAGGTCTCGTTCACCGCCGGGATCGTCGCCTTCGTGTTTGCCGCTGCGGTGGGAGTCTTCTTCGGTTTCTACCCCGCGCGCCGCGCCAGTCGCCTCGACCCGATTGAAGCGCTGCGGTACGAGTGACCCGCACGAATGACTCAGCCCGGAAAACGCATGTGTCATGGACCGAGCCGCGTTGTGACTTGGGAATCGCGTCGAGACCATCCACTGCCGTTTTCATCCGTGCCCCGGCTTTGCCATCCGTGCGATTCGATCAAGCACGAGGGATCGCACGGATGGCAAAGCCGGAGCACGGATCAGAAAAGAGTTGGACTTCTTCGGCTCTGTCCGTGAATAGCGAAGTCCGTGAATATCCCATGGGCGGGCACAAGTGAGCCATTTGCCTCGTTTATCCCTCGCGCGGCCACGAGTGATGTGTTTTAGGCGAGCCGCATGCCGTAAGGCTGCGGGTTTCCCTGCGGCGATCAAGAACCCGCAGCCTTACGGCGTGCGGCTCGCCAAGGCCTCATTCGTGACCGCGCGTGAGCGACGTTACGAGACTGTTTCTTAGAGGCTATCCGAGAAGTCGCGCTGACGTAACGCGTGAAACAAATTACCGTTAGGCCGTCATTCAGCAAAGGAGTGCTCGGTCATGGCAGATCAGAT
>JAYTXB010000328.1:0-7297 GCA_043743205.1 Schlesneria sp. | reverse complement strand
GCCGTCAGGCTGCGGGTTCTTGATCGCCGCAGGAAACCCGTGGCCTGACGGCACACGGCTCGCCTGAAACATCTCACTCATGGCCGCGTGAGGTCTAGTTTTCTCGTTGAAAGAGCAGGCGAGCCGCCTGCTCTACGGTGCTTTTTCAACCGACTGCTAAGGCACACTCGCGGAATGTTTGCCCTGTGATAAACACGTGTTGACCTCATTGGGGGAAGCTTCTATGTTCCCGCCCCGCGTGTGGGCGAGATTGGATTTCGACCCCACTGCAAGTCTTGTTTTTGATATCGAGAGACAACTCGTTCTGCCGTCATCACTCCGTGTGAGCGGTGTTATCGAGGACAACGCGGCCGATGGCATGGATGCCTGAAGCGGTTGTCTGGCTGAGCGAGTTCGGGTCGGCTTTCGCAGGGACGCGAGGCCACCCGATTGTCTTTTCACCGTCCGATCGCCCCGGAAGCAATGGAATCCTCAGCCCCCCCCTGGGTCCGTTGCTTCCGGGCATTCTTTTTTGACGAGTGAGTCTCGTCGGTCGGCAAATCATTGCAGTCGCCCGGACTCACATTGGTCGCGAAAAACGTTGCCCCGCCCCATTACGTGAGCGGTGTTGGCCGCTGCATCGCGGCGAGCTTGGACCATAAAATTGCGCTCGCTTTTGTTCCGTAGTGGAAGTCCGCCACGCTGAAGTGTTCATCCGGGCTGTGCAAGTTGTCCGTGTTCTGGCCCCAGCCGAGCAGCAAGGTGTCAACCTTTAAGACATCTTTGAATGTTTGCACTACGGGTATGGAACCTCCTTCACGGATCAGCCGGATGGTGTCAACCTGCCAGGCTTCGCGGATGGCGTCTGAAGCGGCGGCGATATATGGACTTGAGGGATCAAACACAAATGCGGGGCAGCCGTGATAGCTCGTAAAATCAAACGACAGTGACGGTGGGCACTGAGCCCTTAGATACTGATGCAATGCGTCAGTGAGTTGGTGTGGGTCTTGACCCGGTACCAACCGGCAAGTGATTTTTACGGTCGCCTTTGAAGGAACGATTGTTTTCGGTCCGACGCCTGTATAGCCGCTCACGAGGCCGTTCACTTCACAAGTTGGCCTCGCCCACCTTCGTTCGAGTGTTGAGCAGCCCGCTTCACCGAAGACTTCCGAGATGCCGAGTTCCGTTTTGAAAGCGGCTTCGTCGAAATTGAGGCTGCGAAACTGTTGCCGTTCAGCGTCAGAGAGCGGAATGACAGAGTCATAGAAGCCAGGGATGAGGACTCGTCCGTTGTCATCATGCAGGGCGGCGATCATTCGCGCGAGGCCGCTGGCTGGGTTCATGACGGCACCTCCGAAAACGCCGGAATGCAGGTCTTTCTTCGGGCCAGTGACGGTCACTTCCACGGCAATGATTCCGCGTAATCCATAAGTGATGGCGGGTTGTTTCGGTGCGTACTGGCTGGTGTCACTCACGACGGCCACGTCACAACTCAAGCGGTCCTTGTTCGCCGCTAGAAAATCTTCCAGATGGCGACTGCCAACTTCCTCTTCGCCTTCGATGACGTACTTGAGGTTGACCGGCAGCTTGCCGACTGTCCGCAACCAAGCTTCAGCCGATTTGATGTGCGTAAAGACTTGCCCTTTGTCATCGGTGGCTCCTCGGGCGTAGATGCAGCCGTTGCGGACAGTCGGTTCAAAGGGGGGAGTCGTCCATAACTCGAGCGGGTCTGGCGGCTGAACGTCATAGTGCCCGTAGACCAGCACCGTGGGAGCCCCCGGCACGCCGAGCCACTCCGCATAGACAATCGGATGGCCAGCGGTCGGAACGATTTCGGCCTTCATCCCCAAGTCCGCAAGCTGGCGATGGACGAACTCGGCACCGCGTTGCAAATGAGGTTTACATTCGGGGTCTGCGCTGACCGTAGGAATGCGCAGAAAGTCCTTGAGTTCTTCGAGGAACCGATCCGCGTGTTGTTCGAGATAATCGGAAACGACGGTGAGCATTGGCGACTTCTTCCGTGAAGGAATGGTGGTTTGAATCGAGAGCGGGAAGAGGATAGTGAGCAGATCGACTGCGAGAAAGGACGCCGTGTTCAGAGCAAAAATGCGATGCGGTCTGTTGCCTCAGCTACGGGGACAACTCATGGATGCTGGCAATGGCATAGTCAATTTGAGAGATCGTGGTGAATGGGCCGACGCTCAGACGAATAGTCCCACCGGTGGCGAAACTTCCCAGCCAGCGGTGAGTTCCCGGAGTGCAGTGCAACCCGGCGCGCGCTTGAATACCGAACGAGTCATCCAAGATCGAAACGACCTCGTGCGGAGTAAAGCCGTTCACGTTGAATGAGACCACGCCCACATAGGACGTTTGTGGTAAAGGGCTGTTGTTGAGTGAAGCATGTCCATAAACGGTGACCGACTGGAGCGAACTCAATCCCGCGACGAGTCGCTGCGTCAGGTCTGATTCATGGCATTGAATTCGTTCGATGGTCTCAGACTGAAGGAATGCCAGAGCAGCATCCAGCCCGGCGAGTCCAGGGGCGTTGTGATTACCTGATTCGTAGCGTTCGGGCAGCTGTTCGGGTTGGTGATCGTCCTCACTCTGTGTTCCTGTTCCACCGAGGCGGTAGCAGGCTAACTGCTGTTCAACGCCCGACCGCAAGTAGATTAACCCCGTTCCGAGTGGCCCCAGCAAGCCCTTGTGGCCCGGACAAGCCAACACGTCGATGGGGAGTTGCGATAGATCGAGCGGAACGTGCCCGGCCGTCTGTGCCGCATCGACGAGCATCAGAGAACCGTTGGCGTGTGCGAGTTCACCGATCTCGGCGATCGGTTGCACAACCCCGGTGACGTTGGATGCGTGTTGGATTGCCACGAGTCGCGTGTGCGGGCGTAGCGCCGCTCGAAAGGTTGCTGGCTCAATCCGACCATCGTTGTGTGGAGAAACGTAGCTCACTTCAACACCGCGCGTCTCGCTGAGCCATCGCAACGGTCGCCGCACCGAGTTGTGTTCCAGTTCCGTGCTGACGACATGATCACCAGGACGGCACAGCCCAAGGAGAGCCATGTTCAGTCCGTCGGTTCCGCTGTACGTGAAGATGATTTGGTTGGGGCTATCCGCCCCGAGCAGTGTTGCAACGCGGACGCGACAGCGGTCGAGCATTCGTTGAGCGTCGAGCGCCTCTCGGTACGCTCCTCTTCCGATCGAGACCCCGAGGTTGCGTTGATAATGATCGACGGCGTCACAGACGGTTGCCGGTTTCGGAAAGCTGGTCGCGGCGTTGTCGAGATAAACTCGCATGGATCAACCTCGCTGGTGACGAAGGGACCGGCGGGCTGTACGCACTGCCACCGGCTCACCTTGCTGTTCTCGAATCTGTGGCCTGAACTCAAGTCTGATGTACGAAGCAAAGCGAATGTCGGCTTCGAGGCTGCGGCATTTTAGACCTCTCGCGGACGAACGTGAGGCGTTTTAACCGCGTGGGCAACGCCCCGCGTGTGAGTGACGTTCGAGCCTGTTTCTTCGATCGACGCGCGGGGCGTTGCCCACGCGGTTAAACGAGGCAAAGGCCTCACTTGTACCCGCGCAAGAGCACAACGGAGACTCGCTCCCAAAGGTCTCCTATGTTCGAGCAAGACGACCCGCTTTGACGATGCCCCCTTGCATGACCGCGATGAAGCGGCGGCGGTCTTCGAGAATGGTGATGTCTCCCACGACATCGCCATCGACCACGAGGACATCCGCCAGTTTGCCGACGGCGAGCGTTCCAAGTTCTTGGTCGCGGCCGAGAATTTCCGCGCCCGTCTGCGTCGCACACTTCAGCACTTCGAGCGGCGTGAAGCCGACATGTTTGTGGAAGAACGTCAGTTCGCGTGCGTACTGGCCGTGAGGATTCCAGCCGAAGCCATAGTCCCCCCCGAGGCCAATTCGCCCTCCGGCCTTGAAGATGCGACGCGCACTTTCAGTTCCGGCGTCGAGCGTCTCCTGATGGCCATCGATCACGCGCTGTGACAGCCCGAACTCGGGACCGCGTTCAATGCTGGCGAGTTCAAAGTACAGCGCAGGAATGACTGGCACGTTTCGCGCGAGGATCATCTCCAGCGCTTCGTCATCGACAAACGTCCCGTGTTCGAGCGTGTCGTAGCCTGCGCGGAGCGCGTTCTTGATGCCCTCGTTGGCCCGACAATGCCCGGTCACTTTCAAGCCATGATTGTGCGCCATGGCGACGACCGCGTGCATCTCTTCAAACGTCATGCACAGCGTGTGGTGATCGTTCACGTCGGGGGAAGCGGCATCGCCGGTCGGGTAGGTCTTAACCCACTCGACGCCATCTTTGACCAGTTTTCTGACCGCTGATCGAGCTTCATCGGCACCGTTGATGAGCAGCACCAAGCCGTCCATGCCGATCTTGCGATAGTCGGGATTCCAGTCCATCAACCCACCGACGCCGCAGATTTCGCGACCGCTGGCAGCGAGTCGCGGGCCGGGAATCATGTCGCTTTCAATCGCCTTCTTCAGCCAGACATCGACGTTGAACAGGCTGCCGCCGCTGCGGGCCGAGGTGTATCCGCATTCCAGTGCGAGTTTGGCGTTGCAACCTGCCAACAGGGTCACGTACTCGACCGGGTACTTGATATCGAGGTCTTCGAGAGCTTCGACATTGAAGTACGTCGCGTGAAAGTGAGACTCAATCAATCCCGGCAGGATTGTCCCGCCGCAGGCATCGATACGCGTGGCGTCGGGGGCGACAACCGGCATCGCACTCGCTGGCCCCACGTATTGGATGCGTCCATCTTGGATGACCAGACAGGCATCGCGAATCGGCGGAGCACCGGTTCCGTCGATCAGTTGCCCGTGATCAATCACTGTCGTTCCCGTGGCGATCTGCATTGAAGAGTCTCCTATGGCTGAGGGATCACTGTCGTGAAGTCATCGCGGACTGAGACCTATCCGGTGGCGGGTAACACGATGCTGAAGCGAGTCCCCCGGCCAATCTCGCTTTCACACACAATCGTACCGCCGTGAGCCTCAACGATCTTGCGAACCGTGGGCAGGCCGAGGCCGCTCCCGTCGGGCTTCGTCGAGAAGAACGTATCGAACATGCGGGCTTGCGTCTCGGTACTCATCCCCTGACCGTTGTCGATGATGTCCAGCATGACTGAGGCCTCGCGACCGTAAGTTTGCAATTCGAGGACGCCCCCGTTGGGCATGGCTTGCAGCGCGTTGCGTGAGAGGTTCATCAAGACCTGTCGCCAGAGCTGAACATCGAGTTCGACTGCTGGCAGATTGGCCGCAAGATGTGGACTGATGTCGATCCCGCGTTCGGCCGCTTGAGGCGTGAAGAACTCGATGAACTCGTGAACGGTCGCGTTCAAGTCGGTGTGGCGCGGTACCAGCGAGCCGACTCTGGCAAATTGGAGGAAGTCATTCAGGATCCGGTCGAGATGTTGGCACTGCTGCCGTACCACGGTCAACTTCTGAAGGATGCGTCGGTCTCGCGGAGAGTCTCCTTCAACCAAGTCCTCGGTCAAGAGTTCGAGGTTCAGGCCAATGGTTGAGAGTGGATTACGAATCTCATGCGCCAAGCCACCTGCCAATGAAGCGATCTCAGCATAGTTCGACTGAAGTTGTCGATGCTCACGAGCTAGATTTTCCGAGTCGGCCAGTCGCTCTTCGATCATCGAGGTTCACCCTTCTGGTCTCGCCGTGTCCCCCATCAATGCGGAGAGCCAATCCCGATCGTAAAAGTAGCCCGGCATCTGAGATGCCGGGCTACGAGTCGCTCCAATTTCGATGACTCAGTTCGTCATCGACTGCTCACGACAAGCGGCATCAGGTGGACGCCGTCATCATTGAGCGACCGACCAATCACTGGGGAGGCTGCTCAGCACCGCCGCCACCTTGAGCGGCCTGCTCTTGTTCGATGAGCATGGCTTTGCGTGACAATTTGACACGTCCTTGGTCGTCGATGGCGATGACCTTCACTTGGAGCTTGTCGCCGACGCGGCAGATTTCATCGACCGACTTGACGAAGCCAATCGCCAACTCGCTGACATGGCAAAGCCCGTCTTTACCGGGAGCGATCTCAATGAACGCTCCGAAGTCTTTGACCGAGCTGACCGTCCCGTTGTAGACGCGGCCAACCTTGATCTCTTCAGTCATCGCTTCGACGCGAGCGAGAGCGTCTTCGGCTCCCTCGCTCTTATCGCAGGCGATCATGACGGTGCCGTCGTCGCTGATGTCGATCGTCGCGCCGGTTTCTTCTTGGATGGCACGGATCGTCTTGCCGCCGGGGCCGATCAGCATGCCGATCTTCGAGGGATCAATCTTGGTTCGCAGCAGACGCGGAGCATTGACCGAAATCTCAGCACGCGGCCGACGAATCGCGGAGAGCATCGTCTTGAGCAACTCGATGCGGGCCTTGCGAGCCTCTTCGAGCGTCTTGCGAATGATCTCTTCGTTGATCCCCGCGATCTTCAAGTCGAGCTGAATACCGGTGACACCTTTTTGGGTTCCAGCCACTTTGAAGTCCATGTCGCCGAAGTGATCTTCGTCGCCCATGATGTCGGTCAGCAGTTCAAACCGATTGCCCTCTTTGACGAGGCCGATCGAGATGCCTGCGACGGGTTGCGTGATTGGGACACCTGCGTCCATCAGAGCCAGCGTGGCACTACACACCGAAGCCATCGAACTGCTGCCGTTCGATTCCATGATGTCGGAGATCACGCGAATCGTGTACGGGAACTTTTCTTCGGCGGGGATCACCGATTGAACGGATCGTTCGGCCAATGCTCCGTGGCCGATCTCTCGTCGTCCCGGACCACGAATCGGCCGGCATTCACCGACCGAGTACGAAGGGAAGTAGTAGTCGAGCATGAACTTCTTCTGGACTTCTTCAAACAAGCCATCGACGCGCTGAGCATCGCGTACGGTCCCCAAGGTGATCGTGGCGAGCGACTGTGTTTCGCCACGAGTAAACACAGCCGAACCGTGGACTCGTGGAAGCATCCCGACATCGCACGAGACCGCTCGCAGATCGCCGAGCGTGCGGCCGTCGAGACGCAACTTCTTGTCGAGGATCAAGTCGCGCACCACGCGCGATTCGAGGTTGCCAAACGCGGCAGAGAACTGCTCCTTCGTTCCGCCGTCGGCAGTGGTGTCGGCTCCGTTCGGGAAGAACTCTTGCAGCAGAGCCGCCTTCAATTCCTTGGTCGCGCCCCGTCGTTCCTTCTTCACGCCAGCGACCTTCGCTTCTTGCAAGCGTGCATAAGCCTTCTCGCGGAGTGGAGCATCCAACGGATTCTTGGCTGGCTCG
>JAYTXB010000327.1:0-1438 GCA_043743205.1 Schlesneria sp. | reverse complement strand
ACCGAAGGGTTTAGAACGCTCACAGGTGCGAAAGCTGCTGCGGGAAGTCGAGCTTCGTGGCGACATTAGAGCCAACGCCATTTTTCATCTGTTCCTCTTCACGGGCGCTCGTGTCGGTGATGTCGTTGTCCTTGAACTCGAAGACCTCATGCTGGGAGAGCGCAGCGGCACGGTGGTTTACCGACTCGGCAAAGGCAACAAGCAGCGGTCGGTTCCACTCCCGTTACCGGCACGGCGGGCAATTCAGACCTACTTGGAGGCACGACCACCAGTGCAGAGCAATCTGGTCTTCATCGGCGAACGTGGGCCGCTGACCGACCGGGGCGTTCGGAATCTGTGCAGCAAGTACGCTGCCCTGATCGGTGTGAAGCTCTACCCGCACTTGTTGCGGCACACGATGGCCCACCAGTTCCTCGCCGATACCGGCAACGATCTGGTAGGGCTGGCCCAAGTTCTCGGTCATGAAAGTCTGAACACCACGGCCCGGTACACAAAACGGAGCCAGGACGATCTGGCGGCAGCTTCGGACAAACTCAACTACTGAATTTGGAGTCCATCATGAACACGTTTCGATTCTCGCTGGTTGTGGCATTGCTCTTGGCGGTCACTGCCACCAGCTACAGCCAAGACAAACCCAAGAAGAACTTCCTATCGGCACTGAAAGAAGGCCAGGTCGTCACTGTGAAAGAAGTCGTTGGAAAGTACGAACTCACGGTCATGAAGAACGCTCCAGTCGGAAGCAAGGTTCTCGAAGTCGGCACCGATTTCGTTGTCCTTGAAGACCCAGCCGGAGTGCTTGAAACTCGAATCCACGTCACTTCGATCAAGTGCATCGTCCGTCTGAAGTTGCCGAAGGAGTAACCAGAAATGGCAAGACCTCGAATCATCTCTATCGGTGACATTCATGGATGCTCGACCGCTCTAGCGGCGATCCTCAACCTCATTGATCCGCAACCCGACGACACGATCATCACGCTCGGCGATTACGTTGATCGGGGACTCGACACGAGGGGCGTCTTGGATCAGTTGATTGCCCTGAAGTCCCGATGTCATCTCGTGCCGATCCTCGGCAACCACGACGAGATGATGCTCCACTCCCGGAACGGTAAGGACGACTTCAACTTCTGGAAGAACTGCGGCGGGATCACGGCATTGGACTCCTACGGCTCTTCAGGTCGGCTCGACTTGATCCCCGCCGCCCACTTTCGATTTCTTCAGCAGTGCGTTCCGTTCTTCGAGACGGAGACGCACTTCTTCGTCCACGCCAACTATAGGCCGACCATACGGCTGGAGGAAATTGACGAACATACGCTGCGGTGGCTGTCGCTGAGGGACTTCACTCCGACCCCGCACATCTCTGGAAAGATTGCCGTCGTTGGTCACACGCCGCAGCCCGACATCCTCGACCTCGGCCATTTGATTTGTCTGGACACGGGTT
>JAYTXB010000326.1:0-8880 GCA_043743205.1 Schlesneria sp. | reverse complement strand
GGCAGCGCGCGACAAATCAAGCCGAACGATTGGCCCTACTTCGGCTCGATCGTGAAGATGCTCAAGCCGAGTGAGAAGTTGCCCGCGTTGTCGTCCGTCTGGATTCCCGACGTGATGCGACTCAACGACAACGTCACTCCGGCCGGACAGACGGCGGGGTTTCTCGGCAAGCTGTGGGAGCCGGAACGGTTCGTCGGCGATCCCGCTTCACCGGTGTATGAGATCGAGGGACTGCGGCTGATCGGCGACGTGACCAAGCTGCGAGTCGATCGGCGACGCGATGTCTTGAAGCAACTCGAAGGTCATTTTGAGGAACGACTGCGTGGCGGATCAGTCGCCGCTTGGGATCGACTCTCACAGCAGGCGTTCGATCTCGTGACCTCCGGCGGTGCGCGAGCGGCCTTCGATCTCAGCCAAGAATCGGACAAGACTCGCGACCGCTATGGCCGGTACACGTGGGGGCAATCGGTGCTGCTGGCTCGACGCTTGATCGAAGCGGGAGTCCGCTTGGTCCACGTCAATTGGGCACGCGATCCCGGCGACAACGCCGTCGATAATCCGCTGTGGGACACGCACGCCCTGAATGCCGACCGCCTCCAAGACAACCTCTGCCCGCAGTTCGATGTGACATTCGCCGCGCTGATGGATGACCTCACCGAACGGGGACTGCTCGGCGAAACGCTGGTCGTCGTCATCGGTGAATTCGGGCGGACTCCGAAGATCAACGGCAACGGTGGTCGCGATCATTGGGGCCACGTCTTCAGCTTCGCGATGGCGGGAGCGGGCATCCGTGGCGGGCAAGTCATCGGGGCGAGCGACAAGAACGGAGCCTATCCCGCGACGGCTCCATTCAGCGGTGGCGACCTGACCGCGACGCTGTTTCATCTGCTCGGCATCGACCCCGGCGGCATGTTCCGCGACAACCTGAACCGCCCGCATCCGATCACCAAGGGAGAGCCGATCGCCGCGATGCTCGCCAGTTCGCCCGCTGTGATCGAACTCTGTCAGTCCGAAGGCGATCCCGCTCTCGTCCCGCCATTCGACGCCACCAAGTTGTTGGACACCACGTTTCAGTCCGACCTGCCGCTGGTCCCCCCTGCTCCACTCACACGCGACAAAGGCTGGCGTGCCTTCCCCCTTTGGAACAAGCAAACAACCGCGAACTTCTCCGTTCGCAAACAAGCCGGTTCGGTTTGGATCGGCTACGGCTTGGAAGAGACCACTGCCGGGACCATCATCACCGAGACCACATCCTCTGCGACCACTCACGCAGAGACCGTGACCGTGATGGAACCCAGTGCGCGAGCGATCCTCGCGCAAGAGATTCGCGACGCGCGCGGCGGTCAGTACACGCTGACGATCAAAGCGACCGGCATCGGATCGTCCGTCGCGGAGTTCGACAACACGTTCCTCGCCAACCTGACCTGCCGCCTGGTCCTGTTCCGATTCGCCGATATGAACAAGGACCCGCGCACCGCTCACGAACTCGGTGCGGTCGAATTCCGCCCGACGTTCGGCAAGACCGAGACCTTCCAGATCGACCGCTTCCTCGGCTCAACGACACCCGGCGGAAACTTCCCCATCGGCAACGGTCTCGGAGTCGCCGTCGTCATCAGCAAGAAGTCGCCCGGTCCACTCACGCTCCCCAAGACCGCCACCCATCAAGCCGCCCTCCGCATCGAATCCATCACCCTCGACTTCAACCCACGCATGAGAGACGAATCGGTCACGACGTGAAAGAAACACGGGATCGCTCATGCCGCTCACCGCTCATCCCACTGGCAACGATCGCTTCCTACCGGGAATCGCTCCGTATTCGTGCGGAGTCATTTCGAGTCCCGGCTTTGAAATCGTGTACGTCACGTTGCGAGAGCCGGTCCCGTATCGAGACGGGTTCGAGTTGATTGCCCGCTATCTCACAGAAGCAGTTCGCCCATTGACGGCATTGTGCGCGATCTCGCTCCGCTCGCCCCTTTACATTTCAAGGCTTCGCCGACTTCAACTCCGAATACGCCTCGCATCCTGCGACTCTGGGGTCTCTTCGTCGATGGCGTGAACCCGGTTGCTCGCACCAAAGTGGCCCCGGTCATCTTCCCGCCCAATGAGCCATCGCTTTACAGCATCTCCTTCACGTCTCCCTGCCCCGATGACGACCGACCCACGTTTGTTGTCGCGGGCGCGGGAGAACTCCCCGAAGGATTCCTGTCGCGGGAATACATCGTCGCTCTCGGCAATACGTCGCCCGACGGGCTGGCAACTAAGGCTCAAGAAGATTGCCTTTTTTCGCTTGCAACTGCCTGCCCACCATCAGCATCATGCCGCACAAAATGCTCGATGTGATGAAGTCCCAAGCGTGAAGTGTTAGTTCTTGCTCCAGCACGCAGACTTCGTTGGGTAAGAGTGCTGGAGCATGAGCGTCGCGAACGTTGTTGTCTGAATTGAGTGATCAATTCGACGTACTTGTGTTGAGCCATAGTTCGCGATTGAGAACGAAGCGGCTTGTTTGTGTGAGACACCAACGAAGGCCCCTAACCAAGGAGACCATGATGAGCGAATGCCGAGCCTTGTGTATTGGGATCGATGCCTACGAAGGCCCCAATCGATTGAGCGGCTGCGTGAACGACGCCAAGGCGTGGGCCAAGTTTTTCAAGTCGCAACAGTACACAGTCAAGACGCTGCTCGACGAGAAGGCCACCTTTGACGCGATTCAGGACTCCATCAGCAAGTTGGTTGAGTCCGCGTCGTCAGGTGACATCGTGGCGATTCATTACTCGGGGCATGGAACCCGAGTTCCTGATCGCAGTGCTGACGAAAAGGACCATGAAGATGAGGCGATCGTTCCGCATGACTTCGGAACGAATGGCTTTATCATTGATGACGTGATCGGCCCGATACTCGACAAAGCAACAGAGGGAGTCGCAATCAATGTGTTCTTCGATTGCTGCCATTCGGGTGGGGGAACACGATTGCTGGCGGCGTCGGGCGTGGCTCAATCCGGGGATGAGAAGGCTCGGTTCCTGCCGCTGACACCAAGAATGATCGAAGTCCACAGACAGGCACAGCGCCGCAGGGCCGTCCAGAAGAAACGCGATCTCAAGGTTGAGCCTCGTGCAACTGTGGAAGTTGAAGTTGCGGATAACGTGATGCGTGAGGTGTTATTCGCCGCCTGTCAGCCGTCCGAACTCGCCCTTGAGTCCAACGGGAACGGTCACTTCACACGGGCGGCGATGAAGGTTCTCGGGAATGGAACGAGGGGACTGACGAATTCCGCGTTTTTGCAACGAGTCATCGCAGAGATGGGTGACTCAAGGCGACAGACACCTCAGTTGTCCTGTGCTGCCGGGATCAAGACGGTTCCGTTGTTGACTCCCGTGCAGAGTGGAAGGGTCGGTGGAACGCAAGGCGATTCGCCACCGTTGTCGGGGAATGTGAAGGTGCCGGACGATTTGAATGTCTCATCCGGTTCGCTGGTCGCGCCAGTGCGTAGCTCGCGCGGTTCCAATGTGAGTTCCAACAGGAGATCGAGGATGCCAGCAACAAGGTCTAGCTCAGATGATTGTTTACGAAATTCGTTCCGTGTCATGAAGTATGAATGTCGGGAAGGACGAATCGAAGTGGGAGGGACTGGACGAGAGATTGCTAAACCTCGGCTAATCGGACGACCGTTTCGAGGATTGAGCATTCCAACACTCGCCTCGGAGCGGAGTTCAGGGACACGAGTCATCTTTGGTGAAGACAATCGCCTCGAAGTGGCAGAGACACACTCCGACCCGTTTGGAAAAATTTGCCTGCTCAATTTTCTGACTCCGAATACTCCGTCGGGCAGTATCGCGGTGGGAACCGGCTGGTTGATTGCTCCAACAGTGGTCATTACTGCTGGGCATTGCGTCTACGACGGTAATTGGTCGAGCGGCATGACGGTCTTTCCTGGCGTCAATGACTCCGAAGGAAATCCCGTGTTTGCCAAAGCCGTCCGCCTCGAGGCGGTCGAGGGCTGGACGAATTCTCATGCGGACAACTGCGATTTTGGCGCGATCTTCCTCGACCGCCCACTCGATGTTGGCAGTTTTGAATTTTCTGAATTTTCTGACGCGGACTTGGGGCAAATGGTTGTCAACGTGGCTGGCTACCCCACTGACAAGCCGAACCGGAGCATGTGGATGCATTCGGGACGAATGCTCGACCCCGACGACTCATTCCTGCACTATCGTATGGACACGCACGGTGGCCAAAGTGGTTGCCCGGTTATTCTGTGGGAAGACGGCAACGACTTCACGGTCATTGGGATTCACACGGGGTCCGTAGGAAGCTCCAACCATGCCGTGCGAGTTTCTGGCGATGTGTTCAATCAGTTGATGAATTGGAAAGATCAAACATGAAGGTACTGACATCGTTAGTCAGCCTTGAGGTTTCAAAGGTCACTCTTGCTGGAGAAGTCACGATGAGTCTTAGTTGGAAGTTGATGTTCGCGGGATTGGTCTCGCTGGGAATGTTCGGTGGTATCCAATCGGCAGACGCTTGCTGGCACAGACGCTGTTGCTGTCAATCGACACATTCGTCTAAAGGCGGAAGCCATGAATCGGGAACGACGCACGAAAGTTCGTTCACACCCACGAAATCGAGCAATAGTTCTGGCCCCGCAGCCGGTGGACAGAAGGCTGCAGCGAGTACTCCAGCGAAGCCTTGCGCTGAATTGACTGCTATCGACGAGCGTCTGGCTGCTGTCGAAAAGAAACTCGGATTGGTTAAGGAGTCGGGAGCTGAAACCGAATCGGCGGTTGTCGCTGCGGTTGCAGCGAGAATTGGAATGATGGTTCTGGAAGATTTGGTGCAAAAGAAATTCGGAGACGTAAAGACTCCCGTGATTGTTAAGCCCGTACCGGCTGTGATCACCAAGCCAAAGCCACCAACACCGGCTGCGACAAGTCCTACACCGGGGATCAGTGATGAGGTCAAATCCGAAATCAAAGCGGCAGTCAAAGACGGATTGTTGGGAGCCATTAAAGACCCTGCGTTCCGCAAGCAATTCAAGACAGAATTCAATAAGGACTGATTCGCTCGAGTGACGTGTCTTCGGACGTTTGTGAAACCCTGCGTGCTGTAGCAATTGATTCAGCAATGCGCTCTGCAAGAGTGCTGACAGACAATTTTGCAAATCCGCCTCTGGCGGTGCTGACGATCTCGACGGTTTGACGGAGCGACAGACGATAAAACAGGTGTCCCATTTGGCTGCTCTTTCGCAGTCGAACGACACCTGTTTTCGTTTGGAAGGAGCATCATGCGCAGGAAGCGATGTTGGGCAGCGGTGTTGTTGTCAGCGGAACTGGCAGTGGTAGCGGTCGCATCTCCCGTTTCGGCTGGGCTGTTTTGCTTTGGCAAGAAGCCGTCCCCTCAGGAATGCAGCGCCCCCGCTCAGCAGTGTGAACCGTGCTGCAAGCCGAAGAAGACTTGCTGCCTGCTCCCCCCCGAAGCACCGGATGTCGAAGTGGGGTTTGCCATTCCCGGAGTGGTCCGTCCCGGACAAGCCGTTCGCGTCAGCGAGTCCTCCATGCGACGGGCCGTTCAAGAAGCGGCCGTCAGTGAACTCAAGCAAACTAGCTCGAACCGGGAGTCAGGCACGGTCGGCAAGACGAATGACGAACGCCTCGATGTACTCGAAAAGGACGTTCAAGAGATGAAGGGGCTGATGAAGCGCCTGACGGTCGCAGTGGATCGTTTGGCGGATACCCCGCAGGCCGAAAGGTAGACGGAGACGGTCGCGTCGTGATTTGGAAATCACGACAGATCAGGTACGTAACGTCTCACGCACCGCTTCAGTTCGCGAGACCGGTCAAGGATGACGACGAACAGACTTTGGAAGGGAATCCAAGATGCGAAAGCTCGTGGCAACCATGCTTGCCGTTTCAGCCTGGAATTCGATCGGGCTGGCTCAGCAATACGCTGCTCCGCAATGTGCGTCTCCGCCGTATTACGCTCCACGCTGCTCTGGCCCGGAGTCAGGCAATCGTGAGAGTGGTCTAAGCCAGCCTGAAGGCTCATACGTTCGCGGCCCTGAAAGCGGCGAATTTGAAAGCGGCTCTTCTTCATTTGGAATGAAGGGATTTGGACTCAAACTTCCGGCCATTTCATTTGAAGGTCCGGAAATGAGATTGCCTCACCTCACTCGGTATCGACGCAATCCGTCGATGGTCGTGGAATCGTCCCGTGCTCCCTTCGTCAAAGGGCGTGCAATGGAGTTCAGTCAAGTCCCCAAAGACACACAGGAGTCTGGACTACAACAGCCAACGACAAAGGAATCTGGAAACAGTTCCGCTCCCCAATATCAGTGCATACCTCCGGCACCTGCGTGCAATACCGCGACGGAGCGTCGTCTGCGGGATGAGTTGGCTCGGAAAGAAGTGGAGATTCGTGATATGCAGGATCGGTTTGGACAGCTTGAGAGTGCCGTGAACCGTCTGGCGGAGTCGCAGCAGCCAACACGTGAGGCGGGGTATCGGCCTCGACGTGCTGCTCCTCAACCTCGCATTGTCGAAGCGGGGTATTCGGAAGAAGAGACCGACGAAGCTGAGGTATATGAAGCCCCGCCAGCGCGCGCTGTGGCACCTCGCTCGACGCGAGTGGCCAGCGCTCCGGCAGCCTCCGCCCCTCGTCCTTCTGGACCGGCGAAGCGGGTGGCTCCGGCTCCGCGTGAGATTGAGCAGCCTGTTCCGGCGAATGTGGGCTTCTCGTATATCCCGGATGATGACGGGGCGACTCCGGCCGATGATGGGCTGGGTGTTTGGAAGGGCGACGGAACGCGTCCGACTGCCAAGCGAACCGATGGGGCGGCCAAGCGGTCTTCACGTTGATTGTCTGCGTCACGGAGACGGAGACAGGTTCTTCACAGAGACAGAGACTGCAAAAGATTCAGAACCCCGGCCTTGATTCAAGGTCCGGGGTTTTTGTTTTGCGGAGCGTCCAGAGTTGTGAGGCGAATCGGCCTGAGGCGAACGGCATGAGTTCGCTTCCCCAGACCACCCCGCAGCGTGAGTTTAGAAGTTGCGCTAATTGAGGATTGAAGTGGTCTTCGCCCCAAGGGGGCCTCGGAGACCAGCCCAAGGCCAGCGAACACCGTGAGCGCCGCCTTGGGAAACCGAACACCAGAACGTTGTGCCCTGAAGGGGCACGGGAAATATTGGCCGAGACCACACGGCCTCGTGAACCGATCTGTCAAACCTCCTGTGCCCCTCCAGGGCACTGTCATCACATGCCAACAAACCCAGGGCGGCGCTCGCTTGGGCTTCGCTGGCCCTGGGCTGGTCTCCGAGGCCCCCCTTGGGGCGAAATCAAGAATAGCGCAACTTCTCAAAGCGTGAGCGAGGGAGTTGCGCATTTCGGAGTCGCGAAGCGGCGGCAGTAAATAGCCTGGGGCGTGAGCCCAAGGATTCGAGGGAGATGGATTGGAATGAGCCGCTTCGCGGCTCAACGCCCACACTTATCCCTTGCGCGGGTCCACCTGAGGCCTTTGCATCGTTTAACCGCGTGGGCAACGCCCCGCGCGTCGATCGAAGAAACAGGCTCGAACGTCACTCACGCGCGGGGCGTTGCCCACGCGGTTAAACGGCTCAGTTTGGGCTGCGCGAGGTTTGACCCCTTCCTCGGGCTGACGCCCGAGGCTGTTTGCTATACGTCACGCGGCGGAGAATGAGGCTCGCTCAATGACACCTCGCACGGCCATGAGTGAGATGTTTTAAGGTTTCCTGTGGCGATCAAGAACCCGCAGCCTGACGGCATGCGGCTCGCCAGTGTCTCAACTTTGGCCGCGTTCCGGCTGATCTCTCGACACCTCAATTTCCGCCGCGCGAGGTATAATGTCGCTTCGCGACTCAAAATAATGTGCGACTTCTCAAAGCGTGAGCGAGGGAGTCCCTTGAGCGACTCCCTCGCTCACGCTTCGGGTTGGTCAACCAATTCCTGCCGGTCGCCTTACGCGGCAGGAATTGTCTGTTCTGATCTCGCGACGAAGACCAGCACAATGTGAGTCATGGAATGCCTCGCCGATGTGGCTCAGTCATTCCATGACTGAGCGTTCTCAGCAATGTCGTTTACGGCGGTCCCGGCGGCGGAGCGACGGGACTACGGTAAACGCCTGCGTCAATCTCCGCTTGCGAGGCATTTCTGTCGCCGGTGGCGCGCGGGCAACGGTGAGCGGCCATCGCGAATGCACCGACGATCAAGAACTCGGCGCTGGCGTCGGACAACGCGGACAACATGTCTTTGTAATCGCTGGTCAGCAAGGGACTCTCCTTGGAACGCCCAGGCGGCAACGGTCAACTCGTGGACCATCGCGATGCACTGTGCGGGAGTCAGGTGCTGAACATCGGCATGATCCGGCGGCTGCTCATGGAGCCGGTACCTTCGTACAGGCAACAGGCTTCTCCGCCGTTGAACTTCCGATGTCATGGTGACTCTTGGACGCGCGTGGCCGATTCGATTCCGGCAGATGGAGGCTGGCACGCATCGTACTCGAAGCACGACGGTGATGACCTTGGCGTCCATTGTGACTCGGGACCGGCGTAGGATTTACCGGCCGTGTCATCGCGTCAGGTCGCGATCGTTTCATTGGGACTGGGTGTCAGTGGTTCAACACTTCAGTCTCGATCCGCGATGGCCTTCATTCGTGGTCCGGGTTTGCATCCGTGCGGTCTCTTCGCTTGGAAAAGAGGGAATCGCACGGATGGCAATACCGGGGCACGGATGAAGCAAGAAGAGCCGATCAGATCGGCAGCTCAATCACCATCGTATACCTCGCGCGGCCACGAGTGATGTGTTTTAGGCGAGCCGCATGCCGTCAGGCTGCGGGTTTCCTGCGGCGATCAAGAACCCGCAGCCTGACGGCGT
>JAYTXB010000325.1:0-10644 GCA_043743205.1 Schlesneria sp. | reverse complement strand
AAGCTGACGATGGTCTACCGCAAGAACTTTCCGACAACGGGCGAACTCGATGCGGGAGTCACTCCCGGTTGGGAAGTCCCCGTCGCCGAATGCGACGGCGTGCGAGTCGGCGCGGCCGTCTGCTTCGACGCCAACTTCGATTCAATCCCCGACCAACTGGCCAACCAACGCGCGAGGCTCGTCTTTTGGCCTTCCATGTTCTGGGGTGGCAAGCTGCTGCAACACTGGGCCTTGAGATACGGCTTCACCATCGTCGTCGCGTTCGGCCCCGAAAGCGCGGTCATCGACATGAACGGCGACTACCTCGTCAAGCAGGGTCTCGACACCTGGCAGGTCCGCGGCAAACGCCTTCCCCCGTGGGCCGTCGCCGACGTGAACCTCGACCGCGAACTGTTCCATCTCGACTTCAACCAGAACAAGTTCACCGACCTCCGCGCCAAATACGGCCGAGACATCGACATCGAAGTCCACCAGCCCGAAGCATTCTTCCTACTCGCCTCGCACCGCGAAGGACTCACCGTCGAACAGCTTGCCAAAGAGTTTCAGTTGGAAACTCTGCGCGACTACCTCGCCCGTAGCGTCAAGCTGCGAGAAGATACCTTCGCCCGACAACACCTCCCGCCGAGAAAATGAAACGACAGGCGTCTGCTTCCGACACCTCCGCTCACGCAATCAACTCGCCACCGCACAACGACAGGATCGTGTTGAGAAACGCCTTCAACTCGGGACACGCCGTGGCGGCAACGAGGAGGTCGTTGTCTTTGAGGATTCTCTTGGCATCGCGTGGTTTCTTATAGGAATCACGGCACTGGCCAACTTCAAAGATTTCCTTGATTCGGTACGCGGGCGGTTTGTTGTGGTTTACGTTCTCGGGAGTACCTGATGGCTTTGTTTTGTTGTGCCCGGCCAACTTCCGGATTGTGTCCCAGAACGGCAGCAACCAAGCTTCAAAGTCATGTTGAGCGGCGTGCGGATAGAACTTGGGATTCGGGCCAACCCATGTTCGCATCTTGGCTTTCGCGTCGTCGGCGTCAGTGAAATCACCCGTCCCGGTATAGACATCCGTCAGAGCTATAACAGCATCGGCTGCCAGTTTTTCGCTCAGCAGATTCTCAACCACCTTTCGTAGATTGTTGCCCGTCGGAATCCGGCCGCTCTGACCCACAAACTTTAGCTTGGGGGGAGTCTTGCCTCCGAGCCGAGTCGCGATGAACTCGGTCAGCTTCTCTTTGAATGCGAGTTCTGTCGCACCTTCAACGAGGACGACGATCTTCATGAGCGTCCCCCCAGCACACCCATCGTCCACAACTTGTCGAGCGTGAAATCTTTGAGCCAGTGATCGAGGTCGAGGTCATCGCCCCAGGTGAACTTGGTGGCACCGTCTTCGACATCCGCGACCAGAATCTCTTCCGGTTTGAGGAAACTAATCAGGTGATCAGACTGCGTCGCCACGATCAGTTGTGTCCGCATCGCCGCCTCTCGCATCAAGTCGGCCAATAGCATCAGCAATTGAGGATGTAGACTCACTTCCGGCTCGTCGATCAAGGTGACAGCAGGTAGATCGCGGCTGAGAAGCAATGTTGTCAGCCAAAGGAAACGCAGTGTTCCTTCGGAAAGCTGATGCACGTAAAGCGGCTGAGTAAACTGCCGGTCCTTCCACGCGAGTGCCATCATCCCGGCTGCAACGGGTGGAAACTCCAGGCGTTCAAAGTCCGGGAAAGCACAACGGAGCGTGTCTTCGACAACCTCGAACCGATCTCGATTCGACTCACGAATCGAGTAAAGGCGGGAGACAAGGTCATCGCCATTCTCGCTAGGTCGCGCAACAGGTCGGAGCATTTGTGACCGACGAATAGGAGCGTTCACCGAAACATCAATCGGACCGTAAAAGCCCGATGAAAGCAGCAATTCCCGAATGGAGTCGGTCGAGGGATTCGAGTGGCCAACTCTTGAGAGTAAGGTCTCACTCGGCGACACACTCTTGGTGAAACTCTCCTCAATGTAATGGTGATCCGCGACTGTTGACCCCGCATGCGAACGCTGGACCAACGTGTGCGACATACCATCCGGCGTGCGCCAGTAAAGGCCTTCGCTATCGGCCACGTAAAGCAATCCGCTTGATCGAATGGCTAGATGATAGTCAAACACCTCAGACTGGCTGGTCCCCCAAACCGTGAATCGCATTCCGGGCGTTTGTGGTGCCGCAGGCCGTGTTCGACTCAGAACATCAGCGAATCCGTTTCTCTCTGAAAAAGCGTCACCTAGCTGACCTTGTGTTGCACGCGACAACAGTCTCCAGACATCCAAGAATGACGACTTCCCACACCCGTTCGCACCGATCATGACCATCAATGGCCGGAGGGCGAGCTTCACGTTGATTAGGCGGCGAAAGCCTTCGATGTGGATCGATTCGAACTGGCTCATGGTGAACGATCCTGTGGCGGGTCTGTGACAAAGCAGGCCGTGGTCATCCTACTTCGGGACATCGACCTTGATGTGCAGGTCGCGGAGTTGGCGGAGATCGACGGGGGCCGGGGCGCCCGTCAGCATGTCGCTGGCTTTTTGGGTCTTGGGGAAAGCGATCACGTCTCGGATGTTGTCGGAGGCGAGGAACAGCATCACCCAGCGGTCGAGGCCGAGGGCGACTCCCGCGTGGGGCGGTGCGCCGTAGCGCAGGGCTTCGAGGAGGAAGCCGAAGCGGGCTTCGGCTTCCTCGTTGCTGATGCCGAGCAGGTTGAAGATCTTTTGTTGGACCGAGGGGTCGTGGATGCGGACGCTGCCGCTGGCCGCTTCGTAGCCGTTGCAGACGAGGTCATACGACTGGGCACGGACCTGGCCCGGATCGGTGTCGAGCAGCGGGATGTCTTCTTCGACCGGTTGGCAGAACGGATGATGTTCGGCGTCCCAACGGTTCTCTTCGGCGTTCCACTGGAACATCGGGAAGTCGCAAACCCACGCGATCTTGAGTTCTTGCGGATCGAAGAGGTTCAGTTCTTTGGCCAGTCGGTTGCGCAGGGCCGATAGCGCGGCACCGCTCACCTTGAACGTGTCGGCGACGCAGAAGAGGAGGTCGCCCGGTTGAGCGGCCATCCGTTCGATGATCGCTTTTTGGTGATCGGCATTGAAGAACTTGGCGATCGGTGAATCGAGTTCGCCGTCCTTCACGCGGAAGAAGGCGAGGCCCTTCGCGCCGTACTGCTTGACGAATTCGGTCAGCTCGTCGATCTGCTTGCGGCTGTATTTCTCAGCGGCTTGCGGGACGCGGATGCCGCGCACGCGACCGCCGTTCTCGATCGTGGACTTGAAGACGCCGAAGTCGCACGCAGCGGCAATGTCACC
The DNA here is from genome assembly GCA_043743205.1 of Schlesneria sp. GTDB lineage: Bacteria > Planctomycetota > Planctomycetia > Planctomycetales > Planctomycetaceae > Schlesneria. The sequence goes on along the minus strand of JAYTXB010000325.1, from coordinate 7,305 downwards.
GAGACACTTCAATTCGAGATCGAACCGCATGTCGGGCTTGTCGCTGCCGAAGCGTTCCATGACTTCACGATGCGTGAGCCTTGGCAATGGGAGCTGAAGCTCCGCCCCGCGCAGATCCTTCACGAGCCGCGCCATCAAACCGTCGATCGTGCCGAGGATGTCTTCTTGTTGGACGAAGGCCATCTCGACATCGATCTGAGTAAACTCGGGTTGCCGGTCGGCGCGCAGGTCTTCATCGCGAAAGCACTTGGCGAGTTGAAAGTACCGGTCGTACCCGGCCACCATCAGCATCTGTTTGTAGATTTGCGGTGACTGCGGCAGCGCGTAGAAACAACCTTCATGAACGCGACTCGGGACGAGATAGTCTCGCGCCCCCTCGGGCGTGCTGCGGCCGAGCATCGGCGTTTCGATTTCGAGGAAGTCGCGCTCGTCGAAGTAATCGCGAGTCGCCTTCGACATCTTGTGCCTCAGGATCAAAGCCTGTTGAACCTCGGGACGCCGCAGATCGACGAAACGGTACTTCAGACGCAGCTCTTCATTCGGCAGATCGGCCTGCGTTGGAAAGAACGGCGGTGTCTTGCTCTTGTTGAGAACTTTCAATTCGGTCGCCTGCACGTCGATTTCGCCCGTCGTCAGCTTGAGGTTCTGCATGTCGGCGGGACGAGCCACGACGAGGCCGGTGACTCGAATCACGTCTTCGTTGCGCAGCGTGCGCGCCACCGCGTGCATCTCTGCGCTCGAGGGATTGAAGACGACCTGAGTCAGCCCGTACCGATCACGCAGGTCGATGAAGACCAACCCCCCGAAGTCACGGTAGGTGTTGACCCAGCCGCATAGAGTGACCGTTTGTCCGACCGAACCAATTCGCAATTCACCGCAGGTATGAGTCCGAAGCACCGCTGAAGTCCTTGAGTCGAGAAAGTGTCACTAAGCCAAGAGATCGAACTCGATTTGCACAGTCAGAGAAACCAGCAACGCAGAGAAGGGGTTTGAACCACGGATTACACTGATGGGCACAGATAAGAACAGCGGGCATTTCTTGTCCCCTCACCTTGGAATTGCGGGGCGAGAGGACAAGAGGCGACCCCTTCTTGGTTTTAATTCGTGGAGATTCGTTCGATTCGTGGTTCAAACTCTTCGCTTGGGTTGCGGGTCTCCCGCACTATCTGATTCGTGGTTCCTCACTCTTGATTCGAGTCGCCAATAACAACACGAGCCGCATGAGCTAGGCCGATGCTGATCGAGGCACCGACACTAGAGCCGCGGCTGCGGTTTGAAAGCGAGGCGGATTATAGAAGCGGCCCGAACCGTGGGGAAGCCGCCTCTGTTTTGAGATGCAACCCACCTCGTTCGCTCACTTCAATCCCAGTTCCTTCCAGATGAACTCGACCGCTGGAGTGGGGTCATCGAGGCCGTGTGGATGATGCTTGAAGCCGGGCTTGACGATGACGTGAATCTTGCCGCCGAGCTGTTCATACCGAGCCTTCAACAGAACGGTGTTCTCGGGGTAGGGGACGGCGTCATCGGCATCGCCACAGATGTGGAGGAGCGGCACTTTGGACTTGGCTAACGGTGCGAGGTTATCGACCGGATTCTTGTCGAACGACAACGCCGCAGCTTCATCCGCGAAGCCGTAATCGACGATCAGCTTCTTCCAATCGTTCGGGCTGCCCGGTCCTTTGCCCTTCCCGCCCGGCCAACTTTTGAAGTCGCAGACGGGGTTGTCGCCGAGGATCACGCCGACCTGATCGGGATGGGCTGCGCCCCAGTTGTAAACGTACAAGCCACCACGGCTGAGTCCTTCCAGCACCGGCTTCTTCGAGAGACCGTGTTGCTCGGTCAGCAGTTTGTAGAACTCATCGAAGTGTCGCATCGCACTGGGACAACCGAACGTGTTGCCGACGTTCATGTAGACCAAGTGAAACCCCCGCTCGACCAGTGCTAGGTCGATTTCGGGGCGATGATCGAAGAACTCGGCCCGCCAAATCCACGGCCGCTCTTTCGCGATCGTCTTGGGTGTCACGACGAGCGACTTCTGGCCATCGACCACGAAGTCGTAACGCTCGAAGCCACGATAATCCGACTTCACCCCCTCGAACGGCTTTGGCTCGGCAGCGTGAGCGGACGCAAACGACAGCAGCAATGCCGCGAGCAGAGCGGGAGTGGACGCCAGCAGACAATTCGAGTGAGTGGACATGATGGAGATGCCTCTTAACGTGAGAACGTGACAAAGGGCACTGACGACGAGCGGCACATTGAAATCAAGTCGATCGACGACGTGCGTCAAACCGTGTGGTCAAACTTCCGAAGTCTCCGCAGACTTCGGAAGTTTTGGAGTGGAAGGTTTGAATACTGCTGCTCGGAGGGCAACACGACGGAGTCGGGAGGGCTTCATATTCGCGGCGCTCCGTTTTCGCCAGCCTTCCGCACGGCAGTGTTGGACCAAGATAGAAATGTCACTGGGCTCACAAACTTAGAAAAGTGACATTCGTGTTTCGATGCGGCCCCGCACTCCGATATTGTTTCGGGGCTTGGTCTTGTCAGCGACGACAAGGGTGGTTCACAGCGGGCTTGTAGGGAGCCTTGGTTGGGGCCGGTGTGGTGGTCGTGGATTTCGGCTTGGGGCCGGGTCGAGACCTCCGTTCAGGAGAGGGCACGCGGTCCCAAGGTTAGCCGGAGTGATCCGTCCAAGAGTTCGCTGACCACGATTTTGTTTCTTCGCCAGAGACAGCTTCTGATGTGCCTCGGCCAACGGGAGGATGCGGTAGCACCATGACATCGTCCAGTCGTTCTGAACCATGCGCGGCTGTTGGTAGCACGGGATGTGGTTCAGGTTTGTGCCGGGCGGAAGTGGTCGATGATGGTTCGCCGGTGACGACGCGGTGACATGAAACTTTTCGTTCAACTCATCCAGATATTCTTGGTCGAGGTAGTCGTTCGCCGACTGGACTGTGTCGATCTCTCGCAGTCGAAGCGCCTTCACGAACCGATCCTGAAACACCGCATGACGACGCTCAACGCGGCCCTTCGCCTGAGGGCTGATCGCGAGGATCAGCTCCACCCGCAACTCTCGCAGCGCACGACCGAACTGCATGAGCGGCACGGTCGCTGGCAGGGCCTCTTCCACTGCGGAATCACGCGTCGAGACGTAGATGCTCGCCCGGTCCACGTACAGCGATCGAGGCAACCCGTAGTGCCCGACGTACTCGCCAAACACGGTCATCGCGGCGGCGGTGGTCTCCGTCTCGAAGAACTTCGCGTGAGTCCAATTCGTCGTGTCGTCGATCATCACCATCAGCGTCGCTTGGCCCCGACGGTCCTCGAACCAGCCATGCGACGACCCGTCCATTTGGACCAGTTCACCCCAGTGCTGACGACGCTCCCGCCACCGACGATTTATTGTGGCCGTAGCCGGACGCGAGCGCGTTCCGGCTGATCCACTACCAATGGTGGGTCTCCGCCGCCCGTCAACACGAATGGCGGAGAGCCAGTTTTTTTCGGTGGGCCGGCGTTTGAAGCGAGCTGGCCCCACCCGACTTTGAAATTGAGAAGAATCACATCGGGAGTTCGCTGAGAGTGGCGGACGATTCGCTGTGTCGAGTATGTCTGGCGGGAGCGGAACTCGTGGGGCTTGGTGTTGACGGGCTTCCAGAAACGCCACGCCCGCCAATCCGTGTTCCAACACCACGGCGGTGTCGATCCCTCGGCTCATGCAAGGATTCGTTTCATGCGGCAGGTCTTTACAGTTCTCTCTCTGACGTTGGTCGTCTTGTTTCACGAGACCGCGATCGGTTTCAGATCGGTCTCGTGCCGTGCGGCGGAGCGAGACGTGAGTTGGCTCGCGGACGTGCAGCGACCTCCCGAGAAGCCCTCGACGTTTGATGTCGGCGCGGTGAAGCCGTTGCTCGCGACCCGTGGTGGCGACGTGGTCAGTGATCGCGCGGGATGGCACCGACAGCGAGAGGCTCTGCGCGAGGCGTGGCTGTCATTCTTGGGACCGATGCCCATCGCTCCCGCCAGCACTCAGATCGACATCCTGAAAAGCGAGTCGCTGCCCGATGTGACTCGACAACGGATTCGTTACGAATGCGAAGCGGGTGTGTTTGTCGAGGCGTATCTGTTGCGACCCGACTTGACGAAGTATCCCGGCCTGAGGCCCGGCATCGTCGCGCTCCATTCGACGACCGACAAAACGATCGACGAGATTGCGGGAGTCGAGGGGCGGGAGTCGCGTCATCTCGGGCTGGGTCTCGCGCGACGCGGCTTCATCGTGATCTGCCAGCGCTGCTTCCTGTGGCAGGATGCCAAGACGTATCAGCACGCGGTCGATCAGTTTCGCGAGCGACATCCGCAGACACTCGGGATGCACAAGATGCTGTACGACGCGCGGCGTGCGACCGACATCCTCGCGGCTCAGCCCGGTGTGGACGCCGCGCGACTCGGAGCGGTCGGGCATTCGCTCGGTGCGAAGGAAGTCTTGTATCTCGCGGCGTTCGATGAGCGGATCAAAGCGGCCGTCGCGAGCGAAGGTGGGTTGACGTTGAGATCGACTAATTGGGACGCCTCGTGGTACCTCGGCCCGCAATGTCGCGCGGCGAGCTTCGAGCGAAACCATCACGAGTTGCTCGCGCTGACTGCTCCCCGTGCGTTCCTGATCCTCGGCGGTGAGTCTGGTCCCGGTGCGGCCGATGGCGAGCGAAGCTGGCCGCTGATCGAAGCGGCTCTGCCCGTCTATCGCCTCTACGGCGAATGGCCTCGACTTGGGATGCTCAATCATCGCCAAGGACACTCGATCCCCGATGAGGCGGGAGCGAAGTTGGTCGAGTGGCTGGAGACGTATCTGCGGTGAGACGAGTGCGATCATTCGCCCGAAGGTAGCCCTGTCGCTCCGCGACAGGTAGCGCAATCGCAGAGTAAATATCGGATCGCAGACAGAGCCAATTCGCTATCCAACGCTCACTCCGCGACGCGCTTTTTGTCGCGGAACGACAGGGCTACCTTGGATGAAGCTCGACCCGCGCTGCATCTGAAGATGTCGAGAATCCGTCCGTCCGTGCTTGCCGAGTGAAACCCCATGCCGTCGCCGCTATTATCTCGGCCCGTCGGTTGTTGCTGCTGCTCTTTCCTTTTGTGGAGTCTCTCGCCGTGAAATGGTCTCGATTCATTGTGGCCGCTGTGGTCGGCTGTCTGTTGTCTGTGGAGGTCGCTTCGGCGGCGGACAAGTCCAAGATTCTGATGCTCACGCAGAGCAAGGGCTTCAAGCACGGTTCCGTCAATCGCGACAACAAGGACGGGACCAAGAAGGAGTTGTCCGCGTCCGAAGTCGCGATGACGCAGCTCGGTCAACAGTCGGGTCTGTTCGACATCACCTGCACGCAAGACGCCGCTGCCGACTTCACCAAAGAGAACATCAAGAAGTACGACATCGTCATGTTCTACACGACGGGCGAGTTGGACATTCAAGATGCCGACCGCGACTACTTCATGAACGAATGGCTCAAGCAAAAGGGACACGGCTGGATCGGCTTCCACTCGGCGGCCGACACATTCCGCACGAACAATCCCGCTCACAAGTGGTACTGGGATTTGGCGGGCGGAACTTTCAAGGGTCATCCTTGGAACGCCGGTGAATTGGTCACGATCAGTGTTCATGACACCAAGCACTCGACCATGACGGCGTTTGGCGACGAGTTCCAGATCAAGGACGAAATCTACTGGTACGACCACTGGGTGCCGGAGAACGTTCACGTCCTAATGAGCCTGAACATCGCCAAGTGCCCGACCAAGGGTGCCAAGAAGAAGGTCAAAGTTGAGGACAAGGAAGTCGAAGTGATCGAGGCCGAACACGTTCCCGTCGCGTGGTGCCGCGCGTGGGGCGATGGCAAAATTTTCTTCAACAACCTCGGTCATAATGAAACGACGTGGGCCGACAAGCGGTTCCTCGATTCGACCACTGCCGCCATCCGTTGGATTCGTGGCGAAGTTCCCGGCGACACGACTCCCAACCCAGAAGTCTCGAAGGCTCAACAAGCCAAGGCTCTGCAAGACGCGGGCGTCACGAAGTGAGTTGTGAACCTGTTGCCGTGAAGGCAGCGGGCCCGCAATGACAAATTAAGACCGCAGCATCGAGGGTTCGATGCTGCGGTCGTTTGTGGCCGGATTTAGTAACCCGCAGCGTGAGCGAGGGAGTCCATCTGTTTCCGGGATCTCACACGTCCTCGCTCACGCTTTGAGAAGTTGCGCATCGTCTGGAGTCGCGAAGCGACGTTAGCAAATAGCCTCGGGCGTCAGCCCGAGGAAGGGGCAAAACGTGAGCGTTGAGCCGCGAAGCGGCGGCAGCAGTGCTGTGTCTCAAATCTGCCGCCGCTTCGCGGCTCATTCCAATCCATCTCGCTCGAATCCTTGGGCTGACGCCCATGGCTATTTGCTAACGTCGCTTCGCGACTCTCTCGTTACGAAAGTTCTGCCGTGTCGCGTGTTGAACCTGCTCATGAAGAACTCGTCGTCCAGGTCGATCTGGGTCCGCGTCGGTATCAGATTCCGATCGTCAGTCACCGGCTGTCGCACTGTGTCGAGTGGCTCACGCGCTGGTGGCTCGAACGAGATGGCATGTCGTCGATGACCTGCAAGCAAGCTCCACCAGCGGGGAGTGTCTGGCTCGCCGAGAACAAGCATCCTGCGGCGGGGGCGGCGTTGATCGTGACCGATACGAATCTCGCAGCGACTCACGCGACCACTGTCCGCGACAGCCTGCTCGCGCACGGTTGGCGTTGCGAAATGGAAGTCCTGCCCGCCGGTGAGCCTTCCAAATCGCTCGCTGTCGTCACGCGCGTCTATGACCGATTGATTGCGATGAACGCCGATCGGCGCACGCTGGTGATCGCCGTGGGCGGAGGCGTCGTGGGCGATGCGGCGGGCTTCATCGCGGCGACGTACACGCGCGGGTTGCCGTTCGCGCAGATTCCGACCACGTTGCTGGCGGCGGTCGATAGTTCGGTGGGAGGCAAGACGGGGGTCAATCATCCACTCGCCAAGAACATGATCGGGGCCTTCTACCAACCGATCGGCGTCTTCATCGACACTGCCGTGTTGGAGACGTTGCCCGACCGCGAGTACCGCGCGGGACTGGCCGAAGTGGTGAAGTACGGCGTGATTCTCGACGCCGAGTTCTTCGCGTATCTGGAACACCACGTGGAAGCGATTCATGCGCGACGGCCCGACGTGTTGCGACACATCATCGCCCGAAGCTGCCGCTTGAAGGCAGATGTCGTCGAACGCGACGAATTTGAAGCGACCGGCCTGCGT
>JAYTXB010000324.1:0-4357 GCA_043743205.1 Schlesneria sp. | reverse complement strand
ACCTCGCCTGTGAGTTTTTCCTGCTAGATCAAAGGTCGTTACGAATGTCGAAATTTGGAGTTGTCACGCTGTTTGTGATTGGCGCCGCTCTGTCTTGGGGACTGTACGTTCCGTCCGTCCACGTGGCGGCGTCGCAACTGAAGAGCAATCTGCGAGCGTTCCTGTTTGTCGGTGTGGCGTACTTTCTGGTTGCGGTATTGATTCCGGCCGCGTTCATCTTCATCGCCAAGTATGACCCGACCGCCAAAGGGCAACCGAACTTTGATGTCGTCCCTTCGAGTTGGGGCTTGTTCGCGGGTGCCCTTGGTGCGGCGGGTGCCTTGTGTGTCATCTTCGCAGTGACGGCAGCAGGCAAGGGGGGCGCTTTATATGTGGCTCCCCTCGTCTTCGCCGGTGCGCCGATCATCAATACGATTGCGACAATTCTGTATTTCCATCCCGTGAAGTCGATGCCCGACTGGCGATTCTTTCTCGGTCTGGGTCTCGCCGCCGCCGGGGCCACGATGGTCATGTTGTTCAAGCCGGTTGATGCACCCCATTCACCACCCGCCATTGTCGCTCCAACCGAAGCGAACGTGAGTCATTGAGTTTGAATGTCACGAGTCTTCGAGACGCATCTTGCTGCGCATCGTGAAGGTGCGTCTCGAAGACTCGACGGTGCCCTACTAAAGTTGAAGGCCTGTTCTTGATGACGCACGAGGCTGACGGAAATTTAGCGCCGCGGCCTGCTTCATCATCCACATGGTGGCCGTGGCGCTGGCCGATGTATTTGCGAGTCATCGTCGGTGTGCTGTTGGGTGCTGCGATCGGGCTGACGTTTCGGACGCGGCCCATCGCATTCGGAGGGACGACGGCGGAACTGGGAGAGATCGCGGGCCTCTACATTCAGCTTCTGACCACGCTGGCGACGCCGCTGATTTTCTTCGCGATCCTCGACGCCTTCGTGAGAACCCACATCACGGGGCGGCAGGGGGCGAAGATGTTCGCCATCTGCGGCCTGAACATTATCGTGGCGTTTGCGATTGGCCTGACGATCATCAACGTCTGGCAACCGGGGCGCGCGTGGCAGGGATCGCTGGCCACTCGCGCACAGACGCTCTCGTCAGGTGAGAAGGCGGCGGACAAGGTGAAGGCGGCGGAGGTGGCCGAGAAGGCGCAGCAGTCGTCGCTGTCGCCGCTCAAGCTGCTGAAGTCCTACGTGCCGAAGAGTGTGGCTCAACCGTTTGCCGAGAACATGGTGCTGACCGTGGCCGCGCTGGCGATTTTGATCGGGGCGGCGATGCGGTCGCTCAAGCACTCCGCTGCGTTTGGAACGGATGATGAGAACGAACTGGCCGCCGCGCTGACGACGTTCGAGCAGTGTGTCGTCGCGACGTATCAGATCATTCTCAAGCTACTCGGCTGGATCATAGAAGTGGCTCCGCTGGCGATCTGCCTCGCGGTGGCGGGCGTGGTGGGAGCGGCCGGTGCGGGTGTGTTCAAGCTCGTCGGCGTGTTCCTCGCGACAGTGGTTGCCGCGCTGTCGATTCATGCGCTGGGGTACTACCTGCTGTCGGCCTGGCTGATCGGCGGGAAGTCGCCTCGCGTATTTCTGCGTGAGGGTCTGACCGCGATTCTCACCGGGTTCTCGATCAACAGCAGTCTGGCCACCGCACCACTGACATTGGCCGCGCTGAAGCGGATGGGAGTGAGTGAGTCCTCCGCGCGACTGTCGGCCTGTGTCGGGACGAACTTCAATAACGACGGCATCACGCTCTACGAGGCGATCACCGCGTTGTTCATCGCGCAGGCGGCGGGGATGTCGCTGCCGCTGGGACAACAACTGACGATCCTCTGCGCCGCACTGGCCGGAAGCATGGGGATCGCGGGGATCCCCAACTCGGGCCTCATCATTTTGGCCCTCGTGTTGAAGGCGGCTCAACTTCCGGATGATGTCGTGCAGTTGGCTCTGCCGATCGTCTACAGCATCGACTTCATCAACGCCCGCCTGCGATCGGCGGTCAACGTGATGGGCGACATCCAGGTCGCGATCCTGCTCGACGCGGGGACGAACGCTGAGTCGCCCGGTTGAGGTCCGTCGAAGCGAACCAACTCAGGCGCGTCGCGATGTGATCACCGAAACAGGTGCGGCACGAAGCGGCTCATGTTGTGCGTGATGCGCGAGCGGTCTTCGCGGAGGCCGAGACCGCAGGCATCGCCTCCCACGATCCAACTGCCGATGACCGGGAAGTTGCCCGAGAAGTCGGGTAGCTCGCGGTACTCCTGAAAGACGTAGGGACCGTCCGAGTACGGGCCGGTGGTGCCGTCGATCTGCTGACCGTCGCGCACGATCGTGACGTTGCTTCCCTCGCGCGACAGGCATGGCTTGCGCACATACGACGGGCCGAGCGGCTCATACGCGGCGGGAAGCAGGTAGGGCGAATCGGGGAACAACTCCCACAGCACGACGAGCAGCGACTTGTTGCTGAGCAGCATCTTCCATGGCGGTTCGATCCACTGCGTCGGTGTCTTCGCGAGCTGCGTTCCGAACTCTTCGCGGACCATCCATTCCCACGGGTAGAGCTTGAACAGCGTGTTGATCGGCGAGCGATTCTGATCGACGAATTGATTGGCACTCGCATCGAACGCGATCTGTTCGATGGCGAGGTACTCGGTCGTCCATCCCGCCTGCTCGGCAGTGTCTTGGAGATACCGCGCGTTGCCGAAGTCTTCGTCGTGGTCTTCAACCGACGCGAAGCAGATCGGACCGCGCAGCGTCGCTCGCAGTGAACTCCACGTCTCAACCAGCTTCTCGTGAATGCTGTTGAACTGGTCGGCGTGACGATTCACGTCTTGCAGCCAGAACCATTGAATGGCTCCCGCCTCGAACAGGGATGTCGGCGTGTCGGCGTTGTATTCGAGCAACTGCGGCGGACGCACGCCGTCGTAGACGAGATCGAAGCGGCCGTAGAGGCTCGGGTCGTCGCGGTCCCAACTGGCGCGAACCCACTCGTGCAGTGCGGTCGGAATCTGGAACTCGTCCAGCCGATCTTCATCGAGGACATGCTGCACGGCGGCGAGACTCATGGCGTGCAGTTCGTTCGTGGCCGCTTCGAGCGTGTCGATCTGCCGCGCGGTGAACTCGTAGTACGCCGACTCATCCCAATAGAGATCACCGTCGATCGTGTGGAAATCGAGACCCTGATCCTCGACGATCCGCTGCCAGTCGAGCCTCGGCGCAATCCGCTTGCGATACATCACGAACCTCCCGAAACCGCATGACCCGTCGAGCCGAAGCCGTGACTGCTGACATGCGACGACGAGCTGCTGTGTGTCGTGGATGTATGCGAAGGCGCGGAGTGACTCGGCGTGACATGCGGCGCGGTCGAGTGTGATCCCGAGTTGGTAGCGGTGCTTCCGTGCGACGGGATCGGCGGCGGGATCACATGTGAGGGACCGCGCGGTACGGGTGGTGGAGTCATCGGTCGGTTCATCGACTGCGAATGCTGCTGCGACATCGGTTGCTGTGAGGGGATCGACCCCGAACGAGACGACAGGCCCCACAAGAGCGGCAACATCGAATAGCCGCGACTGTAGTGCGACGTGTGCCCCATGCCGTGCGAGTGTTGTGAGTGCGAAGTCTGCCCGGCCACTGTTCCCGATTCGACTCCCGCCGCGTCCGCTTCACCAATCGGTTGCAGGCTGCTTTGGGGATCGTCGTCGCGCTTCTCAAAATCGACTCGCCCCACCATCGGATCGGCCGGTGCGGGACTGACCGGTTGTGGAGCGGACTGCGAACAACCGACTCCCATCACAGCCGAACCGAGCAACGTGAGAATCACGCGCGAACTTTTCTTGGGCATCTTGGGGTTCCCCGAAAGGAGAGGGAGAGGTCGAATCGTCATGGACTGACAAACGATCGGCTGGCCCAGTGGCTTACACTTTGGCCACCGTTTCCGCATCACGACATCGAATGGACGATGATCCAACTCAGCGACAGCATCATCGCGGCGACGACAATCGCCACGGCATAGTTTCCCTCGGAGAGTTGCTTCTCCACATCGAGCCGCCCGGTGATCCACTCGAACCCTTTGAAGCCGAGCAGCATCAACAGGATCCCCAACAGCCCAAACAAAGCCGTCCCCGCGAGGGCATACGACAGGTTCTGTGACCACACGGCAAAATCAGCAGCCATCACGGGGGCAAACGACATCAGCGAAGAACTCATCACGCAAGCTCCTGAGAGAGACGAACGACGAAACGCGGCACAGGCCGCCGTGGGGAAGTGGCCCGCGAACGGAGCGACCTCACGACGGATCACACAAGTTTGTCAGAGAATAGCCGGTGCTGCCGCCACAGAAAGTCTGCGACGCAAATC
>JAYTXB010000323.1:0-9242 GCA_043743205.1 Schlesneria sp. | reverse complement strand
GGCGCATCAACAACTGGCGGTATCAATCTGATGACGCCAGTTGTTGATGCGCCGATCCTAAAATGCCCTCCAGGAAAGATCCTGATATGAAACGCCACGAGGGCCTCATCGACAAGCCGTTACGCAGCGATCTTGGAGCGGCGACGTGGCACATGCTGTCGATCGCAGAAGCGATCAAGACATTGCAGACAGATGGCGAGTGCGGACTGAGTCAGTCGGAGGTGACTCGCAGGCTTGCGCAGTATGGCCCGAACACGCTATCGCAGGCGCAGGAGCGTTCGGTGCTGAGCATCTTGCTGGCACAGTTCAACAATCTCATCGTCGCTTTGCTGGTGGCAGCCACGGCGATCGCTTTTGCGATGGGCGAGAACGTCGAGGCGGTTGCGATTCTGGTGGTCATCTTCCTCAACGCGGCCATCAGTTTCTTCACCGAATGGAAGGCGCAGCAGGCGTTGTCTGCGTTGCAGAAACAAGCGGTGCGAGTCGCGCATGTGATTCGCGACGGGGCGGAAGGTGAGATTCCGGCAGCCGACTTGGTGCCGGGGGATGTGGTCGTCCTCGCGGCCGGGGCACGAGTCCCCGCCGATGGTCGGATCGTCGAGTGCGCGCGGCTGCAAATTGAAGAGTCAGCACTGACCGGCGAATCGCTGGCAGTGACGAAGACATCCGATGTGCTGGACGACATAGACGCATCGCTGGGCGATCGGCTCAATATGGCGTTCCTGGGAACGACCATCACGGACGGACGCGGACGATTGCTGGTGACGGCGACCGGCTCGCAAACTGAGGTGGGCAAGATTGGCACCCTGATCGACGAGGCGGTCGCGCGTGCTACGCCGCTGGAGCAAAAGCTGGCTCGGCTCGGTCACATGCTCATCGTGATCGTGTTGGGGTTGAGCGCCATCATCGTCGGAGTCGGCTGGCTTCGCGGAATCGCTGACTTCTGGCACATGCTGGAGATTGGACTCTCTTTGGCCATTGCCGCCGTCCCCGAAGGGTTGCCCGCCGTGACCACGATGACGTTGGCGTTGGGGATGCAGCGCATGGCTCGCATGCGAGCACTCGTCCGTCGGCTACCGGCAGTCGAGACGCTCGGTGCAGTCACGGTCATCTGCACCGATAAGACCGGGACGCTGACCAAGAATGAGATGACGGTCTGCGTCTATGCGTTGGATGAATGTCGCATCGATGTCACCGGCGCGGGGTATGAGCCAGTCGGCAAGTTTCAAATTGGCGATCAGCCATTGGAGTCGCTCACTGACGAACGACTCGCGTTGGCGCTGCGCATCGGGGCCTTGTGCAACGATGCCAAAGTCGTTCGCACCGACGGCGTTGACACGGTGCTGGGCGATCCGACCGAGGCGGCTTTGATCGTCGTCGCGGAGAAGTCTGGGATGAAGCTTGCCGCGACTTCCGCAGAGTTTGCGCGCCTCAGCGAAGTGCCGTTCGACAGCGTCAGCAAGCGGATGGTCACCGTCCATCGAACTCCGCAAGGTGGGACGATCGCGTTCGTGAAAGGCTCACCGGGGGCGATGCTCGCGGCGAGCACGACTCAGCTTCAGGCCGCCGGAGTCACGCCGCTCACGCCGGAAGATCGCAAACTCTGGGAGCAGACGAACGAGGAGTTGGCGGGTGCCTCGCTGCGCGTGTTGGGTTTGGCCTATCGCGATTTGCCCGAGGGCTACAGCGACGATGATCTCACGCGAGAGCTGACTTTCGTGGGGCATGTTGGCATGCGCGACCCGCTGCGCGACGAGGCCAAATCCGCCATCGCCACTTGTCGCACGGCGGGGATTCGCACCGTGATGATTACTGGGGACCAACAGGCGACGGCCGCCGAGATCGCTCGGCAACTGGGCATCGACCGCGATCTGGAGGAGCGGCCGTTGCGCACCGTCCACGGCCGCGAGTTGATCGGCCTCGACGCCGCTGGCTGGAAACTAGCCGTCGCCGACGCAGCCGTGTTTGCTCGTGTCTCACCCGAAAACAAACTGCAAATCGTGGAGGCATTGCAGCAACAGGGACACGTCGTCGCCATGACGGGCGATGGTGTGAACGACGCTCCCGCACTGAAGCAGGCCGACATCGGCATTGCGATGGGAATCAAGGGGACCGAGGTCGCCAAGGAAAACGCCGACATGGTCATCACCGACGATAACTTCGCCAGCATTGTCGGTGCCGTCGAACAGGGGCGGATCATCTACGGAAACATCCTGCGGTTTCTGCATTACCTGTTGTCGTGCAACTTTTCAGAAATCATGACGGTGTTTCTGGCTCTCATGTTCGGCTGGCCGCTGCCGTTGGTGGCGCTCCAGATTCTGTGGCTCAACCTGATCACCGACATCTTCCCCGCTTTTGCCCTCGCACTGGAACCGTCCGCTCCGGACGTGATGAAACGCCCGCCACGCGATCCGCAAGAATCGCTGCTCACGCCGAGTTTCGTCGGTCTGATTGTCTGGCAAGGACTGCTACTGACGGGAGTCACGCTACTCGCGTTTGGCATCGGCATGCACTGGCACGGGGCGGAGGGCGACGGCTTGCGCGCAGCGACCACAATGGCGTTCATGACTCTGGCACTAAGCCAAGTCTTCCACGTCTTCAATGCACGTTCTCAACGACGGTCGGCGTTCACCGATCGACTCTTCACGAACGGTTGGCTGTGGGCCGCGGTGGCGATCTGCCTGCTCCTGCAAGCTGCTGCGGTCTACGTGCCGCTGTTGCAGAAGGTGCTCCATACGGCCCCGCCATCGCTGGTCGATTGGGGCGTGATCGCGGGCTGTTCGTTGCTGCCCGTGGTCGTGATTGAGTTGATCAAGGTCATCCAGCGTTTCTGGTTCTCGTCACGAAGGAAAGCAGCACAATGACAACCTCTCTCTCCGCCGATCTGCTGCGAAAAATGGATGCCTACTGGCGAGCCGCGAATTACTTGTCCGTCGGGCAAATCTATCTGCTCGACAACCCGCTGCTGCGCGAGCCGCTCAAGCTGGAACACGTGAAGCCCCGTCTCGTCGGTCACTGGGGGACGACACCGGGATTGAATTTTGTCTACGTGCATTTGAACCGAGTCATTCAGGAGCATGACCTCAACGTGCTGTACGTCACCGGCCCCGGTCACGGCGGACCGGGGCTCGTCGCCAACACGTACTTGGAAGGGAGCTACACCGAGGTTTATCACGACATCTCGCAAGACGAAGCCGGGATGCAAAGGCTGTTCAAGCAGTTCTCGTTTCCCGGCGGCATCCCCAGCCATGTCGCGCCCGAAACGCCTGGCTCGATCCACGAAGGGGGCGAACTCGGCTATGCCCTGTCGCACGCCTTCGGCGCGGTCTTCGACAACCCCGACCTGATCGTCGCCTGCGTCGTCGGTGACGGTGAGGCGGAGACCGGACCACTCGCGACCAGTTGGCACTCGAACAAATTTCTCAATCCGGTACACGACGGCGCAGTGCTGCCGATCTTGCACTTGAATGGCTACAAGATTGCCGGCCCCACAATGCTCGCTCGCATCAGCCACGACGAACTGGAGCAACTCTTTCGCGGCTACGGTTACACGCCGTACTTCGTCGAGGGTGACGACCCGGAAGTCATGCACCGGCTCATGGCCGACACGCTCGATCAAGTCATCGCCGACATCAAGCGGATTCAACAGGACGCCCGATCAAATGGTTTCACACAACGCCCGCGCTGGCCCATGATCGTCTTGCGAACACCGAAAGGTTGGACCGGGCCGAAAGTCGTGGATGGCCAACAGGCCGAGGGAAGTTTCCGGTCGCATCAAGTGCCGCTGGCCAAGATGGCTTCGGAGCCGGGACACGTTGGCATCCTCGAAGGTTGGCTGAAGAGCTATCGGCCGGAAGAACTCTTCGACGAGTCCGGCAAGCTCAACGCCGAACTGGCAGAACTGGCTCCGCAGGGAACGCGACGCATGGGCGCGAACCCGCACGCGAACGGCGGGGCGTTGCTGCAAGACCTGCGACTGCCGGATTTCCGCGACTACGCCGTCGATGTTGCTCAACCCGGTGACATCGAAGTGGAGTCCACTCGCGTGCAAGGCGAGTTCATTCGCGATGTGCTCACGCAGAACGCTGACGCGCGAAACTTCCGCGTTTTCAGCCCGGACGAGACAGCCTCGAACCGCTGGAACGCCGTCTTTGAAGTCACCGACCGAGCGTCCACGGCGGACATCCTTCCCAGTGATGACCACATCGCACCCGATGGCCGCATCATGGAGATGCTCAGCGAGCATCAGTGCCAAGGCTGGCTCGAAGGCTATCTGCTCACCGGCCGGCATGGATTCTTTTCGTGCTATGAAGCCTTCATTCACATCATCGACTCGATGTTCAATCAACACGCCAAGTGGTTGAAGGTCACGCGCCAGATTCCGTGGCGGCGGCCGATCGCGTCGCTGAACTATTTGCTGACGTCGCACGTCTGGCGGCAGGACCACAACGGCTTCAGTCACCAAGATCCCGGCTTCATCGACCATGTCGTCAACAAGAAGGCGGAGATCATTCGGGTCTACCTGCCCCCCGATGCCAACACGCTGCTCTGCGTGACCGATCACTGCCTGCGCAGCCGCCACTACGTCAACGTCATCGTGGCCGGGAAGCAACCGGCTCCGCAGTGGCTGAACATGGATCAGGCGATCAAACACTGCACCGCCGGGATCGGCATTTGGGAGTGGGCCAGCAACGATCAAGGCGGCGAGCCGGACGTGGTGATGGCCTGTTGCGGTGACGTGCCGACCCTGGAGACACTCGCTGCCGTGGAGCTGCTGGGTGGGTTCTTTCCCGATCTGAAGGTGCGAGTCATCAACGTAGTGAACCTGATGAAGCTGCAGCCTACCCGCGAGCATCCGCATGGTCTGAGCGACGGCGACTTTGACACACTGTTCACAACCAACAAGCCCATCATCTTCGCGTTCCACGGCTATCCCTGGCTGATCCATCGGCTGACGTACCGCCGGACCAATCACGACAACTTGCACGTCCGAGGCTACAAGGAAGAAGGCACAACGACGACACCGTTTGACATGGTGGTCCTGAATGATCTCGATCGCTTCCATCTCGTCTGCGACGTGATCGACCGTGTGCCGAGTCTGGGAGCGCACGCCGCCTATGCCAAGCAGGCTGTCCGCGACAAACTGATCGAGCACAAGCAGTACATCATCGAACGTGGCGAGGACCTGCCGGAGATTCGCAACTGGAAATGGCAGGGGGCGAAGTCATGCTGATTCTGTGCCTCAACAGCGGCTCATCGTCCCTGAAGTTTGCCGTCTTTCGTTGCGATCCGGGCGAGCAGGTGGAGCTGGCGCGAGGGGCTGTCGAAGGCATTTCGCAAGAGCACGGCCGACTCTGGATTCAAACGCCAACAGACAGCCAGCGCCAAGAGACCCTGTGTTCCATCAGCACTCATCAAGCTGCGTTTGAAGCGGCGATGGATTTACTTTCGACGCTGAAGTTGCCGGCATTCTCCGCCGTTGGACACCGATTGGTGCATGGCGGTGAACAGTTCGATCGTCCCACGCGTATCGACGCGCAAGTGCTCGGCACGCTGCAAGCGCTGGTGAGTTTCGCTCCGCTGCACCTGCCTTCGCAGATCGCCATGATCGAGCTGGCTCAACAACAATTTTCTGAACTACCGCAAGTGGCCTGCTTCGACACGGTTTTTTTTCGGCACATGCCGGAAATGTCGCAACGCTTCCCGTTGCCGGGATTCCTGTGGGATGCGGGAGTCCGCCGCTATGGCTTTCACGGCTTGTCGTACGAATCAATCCTCGCTGCTCACGACGAAGCGAAACGCGGACGCACGATCATCGCGCACCTCGGCAACGGTTGCAGCATGGCCGCAGTCCGAGACGGTCGGCCGGTTGGCACCACGATGGGTTTCACGCCGACGGGCGGCTTGATGATGAGCACCCGCAGCGGCGACCTCGATCCCGGCGTGCTGATTCATCTCATGAATCAACCAGGCTACGGCCCGCGCGAGATCGAACGTCTGGTCAATCATGAGTCTGGCCTCAAAGGTGTTTCAGGACTCAGCGGCGACATGCAGACGCTACTTGCCGTTCAAGGCACAAATCCCCAAGCCGCGCTGGCCATCGAGATGTTTTGTGACGGCGTCCGCCAAAAGATCGGGGCCTTCGCCGCAGTCTTGGGCGGACTGGATCGCTTGATCTTTACCGCCGGCATCGGTGAACGCGCCGCAACCGTGCGTCGCGAAATTTGCCGCGGCCTGAATCATCTGGGCATCACCTTGGACGAAGCCGCCAATGTTACAAACGACCGCCGAGTCAGCACCGCCCAGAGCCCATGCGCCGTGGAAGTCGTCTCGACCAACGAAGAACTGATGATCGTTCGGCACTGTGATTGCATAATGAAAACGAGCCATCCATGTACAACCGAAAAGATTCCGTGACGATGAGGCCCAATGGATTGGCGACACACTTGGCATTGAGAAAAAGGAGACAGAGATGAATTACGTGAGTTGCTTGGGATTAACCCTGTCTGTGATCGGTTTGCTTGGTCTCGGTGCTTCGGGACCGGGTTATCGTTGGGGCTGGTGGGAGTACAAGACCGGGATCGGCTTGGTGAAATACGCCGGCTTCGTCAGCCTGGCGGCCGTGGTGGTGTGCCTCGTTGGTTTGGCACTTTGGTATTGGGAAGTTGCTGCACAAGAAATGACTCATGCGCTCATCGGCCTCGTCATCGGCGCTTGTGTTCTGGGAGTGACGCTGAAGTTGAAATACACCTTGGACAGCCTGCCGTACATCCACGACATCACGACCGACACCGAGAATCCGCCGTTATTCGTGGCCGTGCTGCCGCTTCGCGCCGGCGCTGAAAACCCCGCCGAGTACGGTGGGCCTGAACTCGCCCGGCAACAGCAAGACGCCTACCCGGATCTCAAGCCCGGCTCGGTGAGCAGTCCGCCCGATGCGGCTTTTCCCCGAGCTTTGCAAGCTGCCAAAGACATGGGTTGGAAGATCGTGGACTCCGATCCGAAGTCGCTGCGGATCGAGGCGACCGACACCACCTGGTGGTTTGGTTTCAAAGATGATGTCGTCGTACGACTGACTCCCTCACCGACGGGGAGTCGCATCGATGTGCGCTCGGTCTCACGCGTGGGTAAGAGTGATGTCGGCACCAATGCTCGTCGAATCAATGCGTATTTGGCACGAGTGAAGTAGGGTCGATTGAGTCGTTGAGTCAACAAAACAACCGATTCCAATTGAGAAAGGCACAAACAATGGCGATTAATCTAGGAGCCGCCCATGTCTGAGATGATGACGTGTTTCGTGATGCACGGCATCGGCGAGGTCGGCGTGATGGAGAAGCCGGTCCCACGCGCCGGACCCAACGACGCCATCATCCGCACGACCGCCGCACTGATCTGCACTTCGGACACTCACACGGTGGCGGGCGCAATTGGCGATCGTCAGGGCCTGACGCTCGGTCACGAAGCGGTCGGCGTCATTCACGAGTTGGGCGAACTCGTGGCTGCCAGCGGTCTGTTCCACATTGGCCAGCGAGTGGCGGTCAGCGCGATCACGCCGTGCTATGCGTGCGATAACTGCCAGCAAGGCTACTCCAGCCAATGCGGCGGGATGCTCGGTGGATGGAAGTTCGCCAATCTCAAGGACGGCAGTTTCGCCGAGTACTTCCATGTCAACAACGCGGTCGCCAATCTCGCGCCAATTCCCGACGGACTCTCGGACGAGCAGGCCGCGTATTGCTGCGACATGTTGAGTACGGGATTCGTCGCAGCCGAGTTCGCGAACATTCCCATCGGTGGCAGCGTGGCGATCTTCTCGCAAGGGCCAGTCGGGATGATGGCGACCGTCGGCGCTCGGCTGCGTGGCGCGGGTCTGGTGATCGGCGTTGAGTCCGCACCGAACCGCATCGCGCTCGCGAAGAAGTATGGCTGCGACGTGATCGTGGACTTCACCAAGGAAGACCCCGTTGAGGCGATTCTGAAACTCACGAACGGCAAGGGAGTTGATTTGGCCATTGAGGCACTGGGCTCATCGCAAACCTTCGCCGCGTGTGTGCGAGTCACGCGCCCGGGCGGAACGATCTCCAACGTCGGTTACCACGGTGATGGCGACAGCGTGCCGATCCCACGCGAAGCTTGGGGCGTCGGCATGAGCGACAAAACCATCCGCACCGCACTCTGCCCCGGCGGCTCCGAACGCATGAGCCGCCTACTGCGCCTGATCGAAACCGGCCGCGTCGATCCCCTCGCGCTGACCACACACCGGTTCCCGTTTCAGGACATCGAACAGGCCTTCCGCATGATGCAAACGAAAGAGGATGGCATGATCAAACCGCTGATCATGTTCGTGTAGCGATTCCCTTCAACCAAAATACGGTTCACGCAGTTTCAACGAACTAACGCAGTGGCTCGGTCAGCCGACACCTTTAGAAAGCGCTCCCATGGCCAGATTCAATAACCGACTTGTGCCGAGATTTGTGGTGTTGTCCAGACCTTATCTGGTCTCGAACGAGAAGTGGGTCGCGCGCGGCCTGCTCACATTGCTCGTCATGTTGATGCTGGCCAATACGGCGGCCAGCGTGATGTTGAACCAGCAGACGGGCGAGTTCTCATCGGCGCTGGCCGCGCGCGATTCGGATCGGTACTGGCGGTCGATCTATTACACGATCGGCTTGCTCGTCGTCGCCGTGCCGATTTACGGGTTTTATTACTACGTGCGCGACAAGCTGACCAACAACTGGCGACGTTGGATGACGAAGAGCTTTTTGGAGAGCTACTTTCTGAACAAAGCCTTCTACAAGCTGACGTTTCGAGCCGACATCGACAATCCGGATCAGCGCATCGCCGAAGACATCAACACCTTCACCACGAAGTCGATTTATTTCTTGCTGATCTTCATCGAGACCGCCTTGCAGTTGGTCGCGTTCAGCGGAGTCCTGTGGTCGATCTCTCACGGGCTGGTCTATTTCCTGTTGGTCTACGCCACGATTGGAACACTGGTCACGACGATGGTGTTCGGTCGTCCGTTGGTGGCACTCAACTTCTTCCAACTGCGGCGTGAAGCCGACTTCCGCTATAGCCTCGTGCGAGTCCGCGAGAATGCCGAGTCGATCGCGTTCTATCGGGGTGAAGTGGCTGAGTCGCAGTACGTGACGACGCGATTCAAAGACGCCTACATGAACTTCAACCGGCTGATCAACTGGCAGCTCTTCCTGAACCTGTTTCAGTACGCCTACACCACGGCGACG
>JAYTXB010000322.1:0-3160 GCA_043743205.1 Schlesneria sp. | reverse complement strand
GTCTCGACAAAGCGCGCCGTCAGCAGTGAGTCGGCCAAGCCGAGCTACACGTCGGACATTCAACCGCTCGTGAAGAAGTTCTGCGGCGAGTGTCACGGGGGCGATAATCCCGAGGCCGGAATTGCGTTCGCGAAGTACGCGGACGAAGCGGGTTTGCTGAAAGACCGTAAGCCGTGGGAGCGAAGTTTCGACATGATCTCGCAAGGGCTGATGCCTCCCGCCGACAGCCCGCAACCCACGGCGGATGAAAAAGCCAAGTTGATCGAGTACCTCGAAAGCACTCTGTTCCGCTTCGACTGCACGAAAGTGTCGGACACCGGCCGCGTGACGATCCGTCGCCTGAATCGCACCGAGTACAACAACACCATCCGCGATCTGGTCGGGGTCTCGGTGCGACCGGCGGATGACTTTCCGTCCGATGATGTCGGCTATGGGTTCGACAACATTGGCGATGTTCTTTCGCTCCCGCCGCTGCTGATGGAGAAATACTTCGACGCGGCGGAGAAAGTGGCGGCCGAAGCGATCTCAGTCGTCGATCCCAATCGTCCCGCCGAGCGACAGTATTCGCCCAACGATCTGCAACGGAGCGGTGTCGCTCATTCCCATGGCGATGACGCGCTGATCCTCGTCTCAGTCGGAGATTTCTCACTCGAAGTGGATGCCCCGCGTGCGGCGACTTATGTCCTTAAGACGAAGGCGTCGGAGACACCGGCCGGTTCGGATCACGCTCTGATGGAATACCGCTTGGACGGCAAGCCGGTACAAAAGTTCAGCGTCGCCGTCACCGAGCCAAAGACACAGTCGTGCGAGTTCCGAGTCGCCGTCCCGCAAGGAAAACATCGACTGTCGGTCGCGTTCCTCAACGACTTCTACGATGAGAAAGCGAAGGACAAGAATCGGCGCGATCGCAACCTGATCGTGCGCGAGGTGCAGGTGGTCGGGCCGATCGAGTTCGATGCGAGTGCGTTACCCGAATCGCACAAGCGATTGGTGGCGATGGTCCCCGGTGGCGACAAAAGCATCGCGACCGCCGCACGCGAGAATCTGCGACCGTTCTTGAGACGCGCCTTTCGCCGACCGATCAGCGAAGTCGAGTTGACGCGCTTCGTCGAACTGGTCGATCACGCGGTGACGAGCGGCGAACCGTTCGCGTTCGGGATGCGCGTCGCGGTCACGGCGGTACTCGTCTCACCTCACTTTTTGTTTCGGATTGAGACTGACAAAAACCCGAACGACTCCGCCGACAAACATGCTCTCAACGAGTACGAGCTGGCTTCGCGGCTCTCGTATTTTCTCTGGAGCAGCCTGCCCGATGACGCGCTGTTGGCGAGTGCCGAGCGGGGCGATCTCCACACGGATGCAGTGCTCGACGAACACGTGCGACGGATGTTGAAAGACCCGAAGTCGCAGGCGCTCGTCGATAACTTCGCCGAACAGTGGCTCCAGCTTCGCGTACTCAACGAGATCACGCCCGACCCGAAGCGGTTCCCCGAATTCAACTCCGACCTGCGCGAAGACATGAAGCACGAGACGCGCCGGTTCTTCGAGCATGTCATGCGCGAAGACCGTTCGATCTTGGAGTTCCTCGACGGCTCGTACACGTTCGTCAACGAGCGGTTGGCCAAGCACTATGGCTTCGAGAACGTGACGGGAGCGGAGTTCCAACAGGTGAGTCTCGCAGGGAAGAACCGGGCGGGATTGCTCACGCAGGGGAGCATTCTCACGCTGACCTCCAACCCCGACCGGACCTCGCCCGTCAAACGAGGCAAGTGGATCATGGAGGTCATTCTCGACCGACCACCGCCACCGCCGCCGCCCAACGTTCCCGAGTTGGAAGAGTCGGCGAAGGCGGCTCCCGAGAGTTCGCTCCGCGAGCAATTGGAGCTGCATCGCAAGAACGCTGCGTGTGCCTCGTGCCATCGTGTGATGGACCAACTTGGCTTCGGTATGGAGAACTTCGACGCGATCGGCCGCTGGCGAGACGGTGAAGCGGGACGGCCGCTCGACACCACCGGCGAACTGCCCGGAGGAGCCAGCTTCAAGGGGCCGATCGAGTTGACGAGTGTCCTGCGGGGCAAACAGTGCGATTTTGGCGAGTGCCTCGCAGAAAAAATGCTGACTTATGCCTTGGGACGAGGTTTAGAGTTCTATGACAGGTGCGCGACCGATAAGATCGTCGCCGCACTGAAGCGGCAGGACTTCAAATTCTCCGTGTTGGTGACGGAGATCGCCAAGAGCGAACCGTTTCGCATGAGACGCGGTGAGGAGGGGCGGTGAGGGGAGTCGAGAGGTGATGCGAAAGTGAGGGCAGCGCAAGCGATGATGAACACACAAGTCCCTCGCTCACGCTTTTAGAAGTTGCGCATTTTGGAGTCGCAAAGCGACGGCAGCAAATAGCCTTGGGCGTCAGCCCAAGGATTCGAGCGAGATGGAATGGAATGAGCCACGAAGCGGCGGCAGATTCGCGACCCAGCACTGCTGTCGCCGCTTCGCGGCTCAACGCCCACGTTTTGCCTTTTCCACAGGCTTACGCCCGAGGCTAATTGTTAACGTCGCTTCGCGACTCAAGAAGATGCGCAACTTCTAAACTCACGCTTTGGGTTGGTGCCTGATGAGGCACCCGATTGAATTTGGTTTCCAGCGAAGCCCATCGGCTTTGCTCTTTCTCGCGGCGCGCGGCCGCATGTTTCAAGGAATAGCAGTGAACGATCAAGATCAAGCAAAGAACGACGCGAACTTGATGTCGGCGCAGGCCGCCGACCTCCTCGCGCAACACTCGCACGAACTCGACGACGAGGACGGCGACGAGGAGCTCGAACAAGAGTTCGCGGACGGCGAAGAAGTGGGCGACGATGTCTCGGACGACGAAGCGGCTCAGTTCGCCGACGAGATGAAGAACAAAATGGACTCGCTCTTCGAGATCGACGGAGACGAAGAGCCTGAGATGAGCGAACTGGACGTGCTGTCGCTCGAAGAGGCTGCGGTTTACCTCAAGGTGAACTACGGAGACGTACGGCAACTGATCAAGGAACAGGCTCTGCCCGGTCGCAAGATCGGCAGTGAATGGCGGTTTCTACGAGGTGCAATTGCCGATTGGTTGCGTACTCCCGGTGCTGCGGCAGCGAAGCCCGCCGTGGCAGCAGCCCGCGCCGAACGGCCG
>JAYTXB010000321.1:0-3494 GCA_043743205.1 Schlesneria sp. | reverse complement strand
CGCTGCGGTGCGAGAGCCATCGGGCAACAGCAGCCCGAACCATGTCGCCGTCGCCTCCTGCTTCTGTCCCCACACGAAGGCATAGCTTCCCAAGCACTGTTCCTTCGAGTTCACAACATTGGCGACGTATGTCGCGCGGTACGCCGCCGCTTTTTCGGTACTAGTCGGCTCGAGAGCCGCGCCCCAGTCATTCTTCTTCGACTCCCACATGCCGGGCGGCCCGAATTCGGTGAGGACATACGGCTTGGTCCCGCCCACCGCGCGATACCGCTGCGGAATCGTCGCCCCGCCGCCATAGCTGTTGATCCCGACGACATCCACGTTCGGGCAGAGACGATGCATGTTCTTCACACGTTGACCACCGATCTCAGCCACCACCGTCATCGTCGGATGCTGCGGATCGAGCTGCTTCGCCATGACAGCGAGGTTGTTAATGGCCGACCAGATCGCCGCGTTGTCTCCTTCCCCGTAGCCTTCCATTTCATTACCGAGCGCCCACATCAGCACGGCGGGGTGATCCTTGAACTGCATGATCGTCTGGCGAACAGCCTCCACTTGCGCGGAAACTTGATCGGCGTCGTTGTAGTTGAACCCATGTCGCTCATGACCGAGCCACAGGCCCACCGTGACTGTCAGCCCCAGCGTGTGGGCTTCATCCAAGATCGGCTTCAATTTCTCGGCCGACCAAGTCCGGATCGAGTTCCCGCCCGCCGCTTTGAGCATCTCCAGTCGCTTGTCTCCACCAACTCCCCTGATGACATACGGCTCCCCCCCGCGCATCAGTTGCCAACCGTCTCCCTGTCGCGCGACAGCGACAGTCATCGCCTTTTCTTCTGCGGCAACCAGAGGCGCAGAAGAAGCCAGCCAACCGATCAGTGCCAGTCGTAACATGGAGTCGATCCTTTTCAATCCGCGTTGAGCTTCACGAGTGAACAAACAAGTCGTACTCAATCCGTGAATGGGTGGCCAGCAGCGCGTGCCAACTTTCGTACTCGATGTGCCAGCGTGTGTTAGTTGCTCGGTCATCGTTGCCGCCTATACTCGGTCCCTCAATCGTCGTTCCGTCCGCTTCGTTCCTTTGATGGCTTGACTCCTCGATGCCCGCTTCTGACATCGTTATTCGTGGTGCTCGCGAACATAACTTGCGAGACGTTTCGGTCACATTGCCACGCAACAAACTGATCGTGATGACAGGGGTCAGCGGGTCGGGAAAGAGTTCGCTCGCGTTTGACACGCTCTACGCCGAGGGGCAGCGGCGGTATGTCGAGTCGCTCTCGTCGTATGCCCGTCAGTTTTTGGGGCAGATGCCGAAGCCCGAGGTCGATTCGATCACGGGCCTCGCGCCGTCGATCGCGATCCAGCAGAAGTCGAGCGGACGCAACCCGCGCTCCACCGTCGGCACGATCACCGAAGTATACGATTACCTGCGAGTCCTCTTCGCGCGCGTGGGCACTCCAAGCTGCCATCAGTGCGGCCAACCGATCACGGCTCAAACGCGAGAACACATCCTCGACAGCGTGCTGCGTCTGCCAGACGGCACCAAATTCCAAGTCCTCGCGCCGCTGATCCAGCGTCAAAAGGGTGAGTACAAAGACCTGTTCGAGGACTTGCTGAAACGCGGTTTCCTGCGAGCGCGCGTGGACGGCAAGCTCGTCCAACTGACCGACGACCTGAAACTCGACAAGCAGATGAAGCACACGATCGATGTCGTGATTGATCGGTTGGTCGCTGGCAAGACCCCGCGCGCCCGATTGGCCGAGGCGATTGAAGCGGCGCTGAATCTGGCGAAGGGAAAACTTGTCATCTCGGTCGATGGCGAAGCTCATGTCCCCTCTCCCCCGTCCTCGGGGGAGAGGGCTAGGGTGAGGGGGCCGAATGGTGATAACGCCTCCCCACTTCAAAGCGACTCGTCTCTTGTTCTTCCCCAGCAGAAGGGAAAGAAGTCGTCACGTTCATCGAAGGCGGCAACTCCATCGAACGCCCCCCTCACCCTAACCCTCTCCCCCGAAGACGGGGGCGAGGGGACCGGAGAAGACGGCTCGTCGTCTGCTTCTTCAACCTTCAACCCTCAACCCTCAACCCTCAACCAACTCTACTCCACCGACTACGCCTGCATTCACTGCAACATCAGTTATCAGGAACCATCGCCGCCACTCTTCAGTTTCAACAGTCCGCAGGGGATGTGTCCCGACTGCACCGGACTGGGAGTTCGGTTTGACTTCCAGACCGAGCGACTGGTCCCTGACGATTCGTTGTCGATTCAAAAGGGGGCCATCGTCGTTTTGGGGAAGCTCAGTTCAATTGGCAAGTGGCGGAAGAGCATCTTCAAAGGGGTGGCCCGTGCGATTGAGATCGAACTCGGACTGACCGAGGACTCGTTCCTCAAAACAAAGTGGTCGGTGTTGCCCGACGCGGCGAAGCAACTCTTCCTGTATGGACTCGGCGCGAAGAACATCACGTTTGCCTATCGCAACGGCTCAAGCATTTGGAAGCGTGGCGGAACCTACGCCGGGTTCATCCCCGAACTGCTCGATGAATACCGCAAGACGCGAAATCCCATGCGGCGCATGCAGCTCGAAAAGTACATGCACGAGACCGGCTGCGCATCGTGCGGCGGGAGCCGGTTGAACAGGGAAGCGTGTAGTTACAAAGTCACGTCCAAGAGCGCGTCGCGAAGCGACGGTCCTCCCCTCGCCCCCGTCTTCGGGGGCGAGGGTGAGGGGGCTGACGGTGATGACGCTCCCAATTCGTTGAACAAAGGGAAGACGGTCAAGAAGCGAGCAGTCAAATCGGCCAAAGCCAGAACGGAAGACCCCCTCACCCTAACCCTAACCCTCTCCCCCGAAGACGGGGGAGAGGGGACCGGAGAAGACTCGCCTCGTTCTTCGTCGTCAGCTTCTTCGCTAATCGCCAACAGCTTATCGCTCCCCGCCGTTTGTCATCTCACCGTGCTCGAAGCGTGGGAGTTCTTTGGCGAGTTGGAACTGTCCGAGACCGGGCGGTTCATTGCGACGGAGGTCTTGAAGGAGATTCGAGGTCGGCTGGGATTCCTGCTGCGGTGTGGACTCGATTACCTGACGCTCGACCGGACGGCACCAACGCTGTCGGGCGGCGAGACTCAACGAATTCGACTGGCCGGGCAGATTGGCTGTGGGCTGGTGGGAGTCGTCTACATTCTCGATGAGCCGAGCATCGGCCTGCATCCGCGTGACAACGTGATGTTGTTGGACAGCCTCAAGGATTTGAGAGACCAGGGGAACACCGTCATCGTTGTCGAGCATGACGATGAGACGATGAAGGCGGCCGATCACATCGTGGACTTCGGGCCGGGTCCTGGAGTGCGCGGCGGTGAGATCGTGGTCGAAGGCTCGGTCGCGGACGTGATGCAGTCGGAACGAAGCCTGACCGGCGCGTTCCTGTCGGGGCGGCGAGTCATCGAGATTCCCAAGGTCCGTCGCGCGGGGAACGGTCACGCCATCGAGATTCACGGCGCG
>JAYTXB010000320.1:0-12160 GCA_043743205.1 Schlesneria sp. | reverse complement strand
GCGAAACTCCACCGGCGGAGTCGCCTGGTCTCGCAATCGAGCCAAGTGGTGTTGAACGAGCGGATGACGAACCTCAACCACGCGAGACATGCCTGATCGTCCTGAATACGAGTACATGATTGTGAACATGAAAGCCGCCGCAGCGCAGACAGTCGAGAGCTTATACCTCGCGCGGCGGAAATTGAGGTGTCGAGAGATCAGCCGAAACGCGCTAATGGGGTGAGCCTCATTCTCCGCCGCGCGAGGTATAACAGCCCGTTGAGAAACGTAGGATGGTCTCCTAGGCCGTCCGTCTTTTGCGTTGAACGCGGACGGGCAAGGTGCCCATCCTACGTTATTCAACAGACTGTTCAGCCCGTGGTGGAAATTGTTCGACTCAGGACATCGCTCCAGCGAGGACCACGACATCTGATTGACGAGCGCGAGCAGGGAAGCCACGATGAGGCATCAAGCACCGTAGAGTCGGCGGCTCAACGGTGTTCAACAGGCTGTTCTCTCCGGTCCACACTTCCTAATTCGAGGACTCACGCATGATCGGCTTTGCACGGGGGCTGTTGCTGGGGGGAATGATTGCGGCAGCGGCAAGCGCGTGGGCGGAAGATACGAAGCCGGTCCCTGATCCGGCCACAACAGGAAAACAGGTCGCGACAGACAAGCCGCTCGCGCCCGATCAGACAGCCCCCGACAAGACGGTGCAGCAACTGGCTGTTGAAGTGAAGAAGTCGGTCGTGGTGGTGACGTTTCATGGTCGCAATGGCGAGCAACAGGGACTTGGTGCCGGGTTCATCATCGACGCGCATGGTCTCATCGCCACCAACTTGCACGTGATCGGCGATGCGCGCCCGATCAGCGTCGCACTTCACGACGGACGGAAGTTCGATGTCGTGGCCATTCACGCCACGGAGCGTTCGCAGGACTTAGCCATTCTGAAGATCGACGCGACTGATCTTCCCGCGCTCTCACTGGGCAATTCGGACGAATTGCAAGATGGCCAGCCGGTCATCGCGATGGGGAATCCTGCGGGCCTCGAACGGAGCATCGTGAGTGGCGTGTTGTCGGGTCGCCGTGAGATTGAGGGGCGCGCGATGTTGCAGGTCGCGCTCCCCATTGAACGCGGCAACAGTGGCGGGCCGTTGCTCGATCTGAAGGGCCGTGTACATGGCTTGCTCACGCTGAAGTCACTCAAGACCGAGAACCTCGGATTTGCGATCCCGATCAACGCGTTGAAACCTTTGCTCGCGAAGCCGAATTCGATCCCCATGGAACGCTGGCTGACGATCGGCGTCCTCGATCCCGAAGAATGGACGGCATCATGGGGAGGTCGCTGGCGACAACGATCAGGACACCTCTTCGTGAGCGGCGCAGGGGCCGGGTTTGGCGGACGTTTGCTGTGCCTGGCGACTCAAGCCGCACCGACGGTTCCGTATGAGGTTGCCGTGCAGGTGAAGTTCGAGCCGCCCGAAGGAGCCGCCGGATTGGTCTTTCACGCGGATGGGGGCGACCGGCATTACGGCTTCTATCCGAGCAACGGTAGCGTGCGGTTGAGTCGCTTTGATGGACCCGACGTTTACGCTTGGAAGGTGCTCAGCGAAGTGCGACCGCCACAGCTCAACAAGACCGGCTGGAACTCATTGAAGGTGCGCGTCGAAAAGGAGCGGTTACTCTGTTACCTCAACGACGAACTCGTGATCGAAGTTGCCGACACCGAATACAAATCGGGGCGAATCGGGCTGTGCAAGTTCCGTCAGACGGAGGCCGAGTTCAAAGGCTTTCACGTCGCGGAGACGATTGCGTCCAACCAGCCCTCGCCCGAATTGGTCGAACGAGTCCAGCGACTCGTCGGAGAACTCTCCTCGTCCAGTAAGTCGATCAGTGCGACAGACCGCTTGTTGAGCGACGGGGCGGCAGGCGTCGAGCTGCTCGAACTGCAAGCGGCCAAGTTGGAGCAACAGGCAAGTCGCATCAGACAACTCGCGGCGGACCTGCAATTCCAGCAGACGCTGTCTGAGTTAGAGAAATTGCTCGCGGTGAAGGAGGACGCCTCGTTCGATCTGCTTCGTGCCGGACTGCTGGTCTCTAGGCTGGACAATCCCGAACTGGAGATCGACGCCTACGTGAAGGAAGTCGAACGTCATGCCAAGCGGGCGGAAGCGGCTCTCGCGAAAGAGGCCACCGCAGCGGAGCGACTCACCGCACTCAACCAATATCTGTTTGAACAGCAGGGCTTTCACGGCAGCCGCACTGACTACAGTAATCCCTCGAACAGCTATTTGAATGAAGTCCTCGACGATCGCGAGGGGCTGCCGATCACGCTCTCGGTCCTGTACATCGAGATCGCTCGGCGCATGGGGCTGCACGTGGTTGGCGTCGGAATGCCACGGCACTTCCTCGCGCGGCACGAACCGAAAGAGGGGGCCTCGCAACTGATCGACGTTTTTGAAAGAGGCCAATCGCTAACCATCGCCGAAGCTCAGCAGAAGTTCGAGTCGTTGAGCGACGACCGATGGCAACCGTCGTTTCTCGACACGTCGCCGTCACGCGCGATCTTGGAACGAATGCTCCGCAATCTCTTCGGCACCGCTGCTGCCGCCGAAGATTCTGAGCGGATGCGGCATTACTTGGACGCCCTGTTGCTACTAAAGCCCGATTCCGGTCGCGACCGGTTCTATCGGGCGGTCGTGTGTTACCAAACGAAACGTTGGGCACAAGCCTCGGCAGACATCGAATGGCTCCGCTCACGCGATTCGGAAATCAGCCAGCAAGCGATCGAAGACCTCGCCCGCGCGATTGCCAATGACGCGCCAAAATGACCTGCTGGCTCGTTCCGGAATCTTAATGATCGCCATTGAGATTTTCGCGGAAAGTCAATCGCTTCTGCCGGATGAACTCGACGTGGTGCGGGATGTGTCCCGCGATCCGTTTGAGGAGCGTGGCCAGTGTGAGCGGACCGTCGGTGCTGTGAATTCCCTCTCGCTCAAAGGCATTTGCGTCGAGGGTTCGCAAGAACCGCGTGACATGCTTTCGCACCGAGTCGATCACCGCCAACTCTTCTTCCAGATCGCGTTGGCTGTACGCGAGCTTGGCAGCGAACTGATCGGGATCGCCACCAAACAACGTCGGCTTGTCTTCGGCGACCACACGCTTCATGCGGTCGGCATAGACCAGCTCGAAGTCTGCGATGTGGCAGACGACTTCCAACGGACTCCAGCGTCCCGGTGGAGCGGCCGTTCGGACTTGCTCGACAGCCAAACCGCGAACGGACTCACGCAAGAGTGCCGGGCCGGAGGTGTAAGTCGCCAAATGGTCTTCAATGTGTTGAGGCAGATTCGACATGAATGGTCTCTCCGAAATCGAGGGGACATACTTGAGCTTGATCATGACGGGAGCTGCCGCCGCAAGGCGATCATCGTCAGGGGATCGGCTCACAGAGCAAGTTCGGTGACACGATTTGAAGAACAGAATCAGTGACGTGGGGCACATCCCGCTCCGCATTGCGAAGCAAAGCCAGGGCAAAATCAGGTGGCGGACGGAGCGTTGGATCGCGTTATAGCCGCTTCGATAAGCCCTCAGCCAATCGCTTCAGCGCCTGGCTGATGTCGTCTGGCTTCAGATGGACGTTCAGGATGCTGAAGTCGTTTTTATGAGCGAGGGCCGCGTTGAGGGACTGGTCCAACTCCCCTTCGGTGTGAACTTCAAATCCCCAACCGCCGCCGAGCAGATCGGGCATTCGGTGATAGTTCCAGTTGAGGATGTCGTTGAACGGGCCATCTTGCAGGAATCGCTCGGTCGTGTAGCCCTTGTTATTGAGGACGATCACGATCGGATTGAATCCGTGACGCACGGCGGTCGAAAGCTCCATACACGTCATCTGGAAGGCACCGTCTCCGACTAAGACGATCGGGCGGCGATCGGGCGACGCCACGCTCACGCCGATCGACGCTGGGATCGCAAACCCCATTGACGTGTAGTACGCGGGGCTGAGGAACTCGGTCTTCTTGTAGATCGTTAGGTCGGCCGCGCCGAACAGACAATCCCCGACATCGGCCACGACGACCATCGTCTCATCGAGCATGTCGTTGATGCGGGCGAAGAGGCGGGCGTTGGTGATCGGCTCCTCGGGGCGCAGCTTGAACTTCACATCGGCCCCTTTCGGTTTGGCGAGCATCGGTCGCTTCGGGGCCTTCAAGTTGAGTTGTCCCAATCCCTTCACGAAGTCCGTCACGAGGATGTCGTGGAAGTGGTGATGCGAGATGCGAGTTTGCTCGCTCGTCGCGTAGATCGACTTGCGCGGGTCGAGGTTCGCGGTGAAGATGCCCATGTCGATATCGGTCAGGAACGCACCGAGCATGATGACGCAGTCGCTCTCCTCGACATACGTTCGCAATTCTTCGCGACACATCGCCCCCTCGTAGATGCCGAGGTACAGCGGATGCTTTTCGCTGACGACCGACTTGCCGAGCAGCGTGGCGCACATCGGGATTGAGTTCTTCTCGGCGAACTTCACAACATCATCGGCGAGGCCGAAGCGATGGAGTTCGACTCCCGCGATGATGACCGGCTTCTTGCTGGCGTTGATCGCGCGCTGAGCCTCGGCCAAGGCTTCATCGAGTGCGGCTTGGTCGCTCACGGGTGGATCGATCTTTGGCACATGCGGATGCGGGCAACGTGAGTGGACTCGATCTTTCGGCAGCTCCAGATAGACCGGCCGCTTGAAACGCATGGCCGCTTCGAGACAGCGGTCGATCTCGCGAAATGCAGTGAGCGGGTCTTCGAGAGCCGAGCTGGCCACTGTGATCTTCTCGAAGACTTCACGCTGCGTGTTGAAGTCGCGCACACGATGGTGCAACAGCGGGTTCGACTTCCGTTCGTCCATCCCCGGCGCGCCGCTGATGACGACGACGGGCGACTTCTCGGCATACGCACCGGCGATGGAATTGCAAAGGCTCAGCCCGCCGACGCAGTACGTGACGCAGACCGCTCCAATCCCGTGAACGCGGGCGTAACCATCGGCCGCGTAGCCCGCACAGTCTTCGCGCGTGCTACCGATCACGCGGATCGGACTCGCCTCCAGCATCCCGTAGAACTGAAGCACAAAGTCACCAGGGATGCCGAAGATGTCGGTCAGGCCGTAGTCCTGCAGCCGCTGGATCAGGTACTCGCCAATCGTCGGGAAAGCATCGTTGGAAGCCGCCACCTTTCGCGCCGAAGCCTTCGTCGCCGCGATTGCCTTCGTGATCGGCGCTGCCTTGCCGGGAGTTGTTTTGCGCGTGGCCATCTCGTTCCTTCGATTTGGTGAATTCGTGACGGAGGATGGCCACTCTTGGCCGTCCGGGTTTATCGAATGATGACACAGTCGGAGTTCAGTTCGAGACCAACCTGCACGTGAATTCAGACGTTGCGATCGTCTTCAGTCGCGAAGCGACGGCAGCGTATAGCCTCGGGCGTCAGCCCGAGGAAGACAACGGAGAAGACGTTGAGCCGCGAAGCGGCGGCAGCAAACTGGGGGCAAATCTGCCGCCGCTTCGCGGCTCAACTTCCTCCGTTAGGACACCATTCTTGGGCTGACGCCCAAGGCTATTTGCTACCGTCGCTTCGCGACTCTCCCGTAAGCCCAGCGAAGAATGGCATCTCATCTCTTGCCGTTCTTTTTCGGCTTGTTGTCGTCCTTGCGATCGGCATTGATCTTCTGTTGCAGGTCATTCTGTTCGCGGGCGAGTTTCTGTCGAGCGTCGGCCATTTGCCGCGCTTCCTTCGCCGAGTCACGCCGAGCGGCGGCGACATGATTCTTGGCCACTTCAAACGCATCCTTGGCCGACTTGAGCTCCGGATCTTTCTCGACCGCCTTCTCCATCGCAGCGTTGGCTTTGGCGACCGCCGCTTCGGCGTCTCGCAAATGAGACCGTTCGGATTTGAGTGACTCGTCGGCGTCGAGGGCCTCCCGTTCCAATCGGTCAGGAAGCTGCTTCGACTTCGCCGCCTCAGCCATCAGCTTGAGTCGTTCGTTGTCGTCCAAGTCTTCGTCAGCCCGGAGAGCCGACAATCGTTGATCGGCTTGCTTGGCGACTTCGAGAGCCTCCTTGTGCTTGGCCGATTCGGTGACGTGCTTCAGGATCGGTGCCCCGGCTTTGTGGTATGCCTTGCGAGCGGCATCGAGTGTTCGTCTGGCTTCGGTCAGTCCGAGCAGGTCAGCATGTTTCTCCTCCAGATCATCGCGCCGCTTCTGAATTTGGCTGGCCGCTTTGGACTGATCGCGCAGAGCCGCTTTGAGCTTGTCAGCCGCTTGCCTCGCCGATTTTTCGGACTCGTGAAGTGACTTTTCCGCCGCATTCACATCTTGCCGCGCCTTCTGAACAGCGGCGTCTTCACGACGCTCATCGTTCTTTTGATTGTTGTTTTTCTTCCCGTTCTGAGCCGCAGCAGCGAACGGAACGACCGTGAGCGACACGCTCAAGGAAAGGGCGGTGAGTCGCAGCAGTTTGAACATGAAAGGAACTCCGTGGAAGAAGTCGGGCCTGACGAAATCGTGGTCTGAGTGCGGATACTTCGTCGTGCAAAGCCGCCTGTTCACTCGCGTCGCAGTCTCAGTCGTCGCACTTCAAAGGGGTGGTCTTCGGCTTGAATGCCGATTGAGCCTTCGCTGATGAAGTCGGGGTCGGACTTGCTGATCGGCGTGCCGTTCAACTGGACGGTTAACGCGCCGTCCTTCGAGACGATTTCGAGACTGTTCCATTGGCCGACGGGTTTGCGAGCCTGTTGCCGCGCTGCGTCATCGTCCTCAGTTTTGACTGGCTCCGCGCCACCGTTCTCTTTGATGGCGCCCACCTGCACGTGTTTCCCTTGCACTTCGAGGCAAACGGGCCAGAGCTTGTGTTCGCCCGTGATGTAGACCAAGAAGCCGGTGTTCCCCTTGAACTTGGCGTCGTCCTTGAGGTTGTCCGGTCGAGGGAAACGATAGTCGAGCCGCAGCGTGAAGTTCTGGTACGACTGCTTCGAGTACAGGTATCCCTTCGGTTTGCCGCCGCACTTCAATCCCTCGGCGGTCGCGGACCAGGTGTCGGCTTCAGCGGCAAAAGCCTCGAAGTCGGCGAAGGCCAGCGCATCAAACCCCTCTTCCAATACGAACGGACTCTCAGGGGGAGCCGCTTCCACGGCAGCGACCGGATTGGCGGCGACTGCGGGCGATGCCACCGGCTTGGCCGGTTCAATCGTCGAACCGCCGCAGCCAACCGTCAGTGTGACGGCCAGCAGGAACGGCCACGTCTGGCGACTCCGTCGAACAGCAGATCGAAGCATGGTGAGACCTCATTCAGACAAGCGAGCGGACTGGTTCAAGGCATCGAGCAACGAGACGGACTCTAGCTCCCGCAGAATCGTGTCGCAACGGGTGTCGCGCGGTGTTCGATGCGCGTTGAAGCAACGTCCCTATACCTCGCACGGTGGACATTGCGACATTTGGTGAGCCGCATGCCGTGAGGCTGCGGGTGCTTCGACACCGCAAGAAACCCGTGGCCTCACGGCACACGGCTCGCCCGAAACGTCTCAGTCAGGACCGCGTGCGGTATAGATCGCAGTGCGATGAAGTTGATCGCGATTTTTCCCGCTGAGATTGTGGTGTCCGTCGATGGTCCCGTCTTTCGATTCATCGGCCCCCTCACCCTAACCCTCTCCCCCGAAGACGGGGGCGAGGGGACAAGAAACGGCCAACGTACGCGGTCGTTGTTAGGTTCGGGGGCTGTTGCGGCGGTATTTCCAGAACGCGGTGAGCCACGGTTGACCCCATTCGCCGGAGGGGCGACCACGTGTGTCGAGTGGTGTCGCTTGGCCTGCGTGGATGTCGAGCAGCTTGTCTCGCAGGGCATCCAAGTTGTCGAAGACGACTTTGTGCTGGATGACGTGGTGCGAGTCGGTCGTCTCGTCGAAGTCACAGCGATAGAAGCCATAGACCGGGCCGGTATCGACTCCCTTGTCGATCTTCAGCAGCGTCATGCCGACGTTGGTTCGGTCATTCTGCGCGAGTGCCCAGAAGCAGCCATGAGCGTTCCGATACTGCGGACAGATGCCGGGGTGCATGACGAACGTCCCGGCTGTCGGGATCGAGAAGACGCTCGGTTTGAGCAACGTCTTGCAGCGCGCGATCACGAGGTCGCAGGCCGACTCACGCAGGAACGCTTCGACCTCGGGCGCGTTGGGTGACGGCGCGTGGAGGAGTCGCGTCGCTGCACCGAGCGGGGCGAACCGCTCGCACAACGACTTCAACGTCGCCGCTTCCCACGCGCGGTCTCGCTGCGCGAGAAACAACTTGGAATAGACCCGGAACGCCAGCACATCGAGGAACCGCAGCAGGCCGACTCGTTTGATCTCACGCTTCACGCGCTGCCGCATCCGGCGCGGCGGTTCTTCCAACACAATGACACCGACCAGCGAAGTCGTTGCTGCCAGCCAACGCGCTAAGCCTTCGCGGTTGAGCGGATCATCGGCATGACAGATGAGAACCGTGCGCGGCAGCGGAGTCTGTAATCGAGAGCCGTTCGAGCAGCAGTCGTCGGTCGCCTCACCGTTGTGATGCGTGACTGGTGCGAGCGTGTGTGTGCGGAACGAGGTCTCGCCGAGAAATCTCTCCTCGACAGACGCTTCTGTTTCGAGCCGATCCAACAACGCCGCTTCGCTCACGACACCTCTCCTCAAGTTCACACCTGAATCATCAGGCTGAGCGCCGCTGCATCGCGACGACGACATCTCATTCTGTGAACCTACGTCACGGTTCGAGATCGAGCAGGCGGCCAACGGCCTCTGCTCTGAGAAAGCGTCGAGGCCACGTTGCCGCCTGCGCCGGTTGTGACGGCGACGACCAGCAAACATCTGGAGCGAACAGACTTCATTTCTCATCGAACCCGGTTCAATGAACAGTGCCCGGCGAGCGGGTTACTCGCCGGGCACGATGATAAGTTGAGGGCGACTGAGCGAACGGATGCCTCGCACGGTCAGTTCAGCAAGAACTCGTTCTGCCTTCCCCTGTGACCAGTGACACCCTTCCCAACTAGATCGACTTCAAGAACTCTACCAGCAGTTTCTTCTGGTCAGCGGTCAGCTTGTTGAAGTTGTCCTTGATGATCTTGGCTTCGCCGTCGTGAGCTTGAATGGCGTCTTCGATCGTTCTGGCTCGACCGTCATGCAGATAAGGGCCGCTCACGTTGAGACCCCATAGTGGCGGCGTCTTCATGTCGCGTGCTCCCGCAGACCCTTGAACGATCCCGTCGCCCAGCGACCCCATGTCGTGCAGCAGCAGGTCAGAGTAGAGCATCACGGTCTTGTTGTTGAGGGCCGCAACGGGACTGGGTCCGGTCGTCATCATCGGGGTGTGGCAACTCGCACAGCCCGCATCGAGGAAAATCTTGGCACCGAATACAGTCGAGGCGGTCACGGGGGCTGCCGGTGGTGCGGCGATGAACCGCATGAAGTCAGCGAGCCGATCAATGTCCCCCTTGCCGGTGGCAGGGTCGGGTTGATCCTCGGGATCGCGGACTTTATCGAGCTTGGTGAGCAGCGCCAGGTTTCCGTTCGGGGCATTTTCCGTTGGAAAGAGGCGACTGGTGATCCCCATCTCATTCACATAGGCATCGCCAGAGAACGTCAACAAGTTCCCTTGCTGTCCCTTCCAACCGAACCGACCGACGATCGTTCGTCCCGTCGCGACATCCTGCACCATCGAGGCTTTGCCAAGGACGCCGTTCACTGCTTTTGTTCTCACGCCGCGCAGAATGGTCGCGTCGGGGATCGCTTCAATCAGGCCGAGGCCAAACAGTGGAGTCGATTGTCGCTTGGCGACGACGTTGGCCTGAGGAGGAACTTTCTCCAAGCCTTCCGGAAGGATGGCTCGCTCCTGCAACAGTGACCCACCGAGGGCCGTCAGAGGGTCGAACGTCCCATTCGCAGCATGACCAAATCGCGTGACGAAAATGGCACTGCTACCACCAATCGCGGGAACTCCGTGGCAAGCCACGCAGGAGTCACGATTGAAGATCGGACCTAATCCCGTCGCCGGTGTTTCGACGTTCCGAAAGTCTTCGCGACCTTCCATGAAGTCCGACAACTGATCGGCCGTCAGCCCAACCAACGGCTCACCATAACGCAAAGGTGGTGGTGGTGGCGGAGGAGGGGGGGGAGGTGGCACCTCCCCCGTTTGTTGAGCCGGTTGTGCTGGCGGCGATGTCTGTGCCGAAGCCACCGACGACGCGAACAACAGCGCCACTCCGAGCGCTGCGGTACTCACGGCGGCACGGTTGAGGACCAGAGATGCAAACGTTCTTGATCGACAGAAGACAGTTTGAACAGGATCTGCAAGTGACATGATCGTTTCTCCCTGAAGTGGACGACTGCGGTCGAGAACCAACCGCGCGATGGGACTGGGAAGTGGGGTGAGTAACGTCTTTTCGACCGCCGCTAGCTCACTCACCCTTCCGTTCCGCTCGATATCCGGAGCATCGTGCGTGGACGGGAAGAGAGTGTTGTTGCGGCGTTGTCGCAGCGATCCGACGTACCCAACCTGACAAACGCAGCGAGGCCGAAGTCCTCAACAGAGAATCTGGTCAATTTGAAAAAAACTTATTCCCACTTCGGCGCGAGCAGGCAGAGGACTGTCGCCCAATGGGACTTGCTAACCCTCCCGAGTCTCAGGCAACCCTAGCTCAGCCTTCCTGTCGCGGAGTGGCAGGGCTATTTTTGTCGAACACAATCGGGTGTGCCGTTGGAAGCTTTTCCGGATCACGTTGAGATGGCGGAACAAAAATCTCGATGGATGCAAAATGAAGACAGTTCCGGTTGTTCGACGTTCGTCCAGCGGGTGCTGTTCCTCGTCCTCGCTGGACTGTCAGTCATCGCTGGCGGTGTGTTGACGTTTGTTGGCTGGTCGCGTTTCCAGCCCTCACCGCACGACGCGGCCTCGTCTCGCGTGGAATCCCCAGCGGAAGTGCAGCGGGTCACGAATTCTCATGGCTATCTCGGGCCGCAAGCGTGCGTCGCGTGTCATGCCGAACGCGTGAAAGAGTTCAGTGCGACACGGCATTTTCTGGCCTGTGTTGTGCCCAGTGTTGGCAACATGCCCGAGGGCTTTCAACCGGGACGTGGTTCGTTTCATCCGCGCGAATCGCCGGTTCGATTCGAGATGACCGAGGCCAATGGCAAGTTTCTTCAAACAGCCATTCAGAATTCTCCCCGTGGTGAGCAGCGTGTGGACGCGACCATTGATCTCGTGTTCGGTTCGCAGGCGAAAACGGATGAGGTCTACTTCACGTGGCGCGGCAATAAGATCAGCGAGCTGCCGATGAGTTGGCTGCATCCGTCCCGCGAGTGGGCGACAGCGGGCTTCGATCGCGAAGGGAGTGACGATTTCGCTCGCCAGACGACGCCGCGCTGCATGGAGTGCCACAACACTTGGATGGACCACGCTCCCGGCACTGTGAATCAGTACCAGCGAGAGACGGCCATTTTGGGAGTGACGTGCGAGGTCTGTCACGGGCCGGGGAAAGCACACGTCACGTTTCATGAGACTCACTCCGCAGCGACCTCGGCTGAGGCGATCTCTCACCCCGGTAGTTCTCGCGCGAGCGCCTGATGGACCTTTGCTCGCAATGCCACAGCAACGCAATTAAGCGAGGTCACTGGGGCCTCGAAAACAAGTCGCACCACACACGCGATGGGACGTTTGGCAGACGCCCACCAGGCACGATCTGGCTTCGGCCCCCCAATCATGGCCGCCGCGCGGAACACCGCCACCGCCCTCTGTCGACTGTACGGGTCACTGAACATCGCAGAGGCCCGACGAAAACTCGCTTGGAATCCCCCTCCCCTCTTCTTCACCATCCTTGGCTTCGTGAATAACTGAACCGCCCGGAGTTCGTCAGCGTGCGGGCGGGACGCGAACAACACCCATGTTCTGGCGAAATGTGGCTACATTCAAATGTCTCACTCTTGACAGTGCGAAGTATAAAAACCGTCAATAGCCTGAATGGATTGCGTACCGAACCATAGTTCTGCATCTTGTTGGTATTAGCTTCGGCGGTCCTGAATCGCTGCCAGGGCCAGCGCCCACTAAGTTGTTGATCCGGTGAGTGTTTGGACGAGGAATTTGTCGTCCCAGCCGCAGTGGCGGCGTTTCATGGCG
>JAYTXB010000319.1:0-4557 GCA_043743205.1 Schlesneria sp. | reverse complement strand
CTTTAACCTCGCCCCCGGCGTAGCACTGGGCGACGCACAGGCGGAAATCGAAAAAGCCACGCTGGAACTGCGCATGCCCGAGGAGGTCCGCACCGAATACGCCGGCAACGCGCGCTGGATGCAGCAATCGTTGTCGTCGCAGCCAATGCTGATCGCCGCCGCGCTGATCTCGATCTATATTGTTCTGGGAGTGCTGTACGAAAGCCTGCTGCACCCGCTGACAATCATTTCTACGCTGCCATCGGCCGGGCTTGGCGCGCTACTGGCGCTGTGGCTGACCGGCACCGATCTTTCCATCATGGGCATGATCGGGATTATTCTGCTGATGGGGATCGTGAAAAAGAACGCGATCATGATGATCGACTTCGCGCTGGAGGCCCAGCGCCGCCAAGGTCAGTCACCGCGCGAAGCGATCTTCAACGCCTGCCTGCTCCGCTTCCGACCGATCATGATGACGACGATGGCCGCGTTGCTCGGTGCCGTGCCACTCGCGATCGGAACCGGCGTCGGCTCGGAACTCCGTCGCCCGCTCGGCATCACGATCATCGGCGGCTTGATTTTCAGCCAACTCCTAACGCTCTACACAACACCCGTGATCTATCTCTGGTTCGATCGACTCGGCACACGGCTCGGCATCCCCGTCTCTGGCGGTCAGGCTGATTCCCTAGAGCCAACTCAGGCAGAGGACACATGAGCCTCTCCACCCCCTTCATTCATCGACCTGTCGGGACGACGTTGCTCGTCGTGGCGATCACGTTGGCGGGGGGGCTCGGTTACGGATTGCTGCCCGTTTCGCCGTTGCCACAGATTGATTTCCCAACGATTCAAGTCAGTGCCTCTCTGCCGGGAGCCGGTCCCGAAACGATGGCCTCCGCCGTCGCGACTCCGCTGGAGCGGCAGTTCGGACGGATTGCGGGGATCGCCGAGATGACTTCGGCCAGTTCACTCGGTTCGACTTCGATCACCATGCAGTTTGATCTCGACCGCGACATCAACGCCGCTGCGCGCGACGTGCAGGCGGCGATCAATGCCGCACGCGGACAACTCCCGGCGAATCTCCCGAACAACCCGTCGTATCGCAAGTTCAACCCGGCCGACTCGCCGATCATGATTCTCGCGCTGACATCTCCCATTCACACCAAACGGCAGATGTACGACGCGGCCGCGACGATCTTGCAGCAGCGACTCGCTCAAGTGCCGGGTGTCGGACAAGTCAGTGTCGGCGGTGGCTCCCCCCCGGCGGTGCGAGTCGATCTGAATCCGACCGTGCTGAATCACTTCGGCATTGGACTCGAAGACATTCGCTCGACACTCGGTGCGGCGAATGCCAATCGTCCGAAAGGCCAGATTTCCAATGAGTCTCAATCGTGGTCGATCACTGCGACCGATCAACTGCTCACCGCTCCTGAATACGAATCGCTCATCGTCAGCTATCGCAACGGGGCGCCGATCCGATTGAAGGACGTGGCGACGGTGACCGACTCCGTCGAAGACATTCGCACGTTCGGTCTCTCCGACGGGAAGCCCGCGATCACAGTCGTCGTCTCGCGACAACCCGGCGCGAACATCATCGCGACCGTCGATCACATTCGCGCGCTGCTGCCTCAGCTCGACGCTCAAATTCCTGCCGCGATGGAACTCAAGGTGGCGATGGACCGGACGGGGACCATTCGCGCATCGCTGTACGAAGTGCAGTTCACGCTGCTGATCTCGGTGGGGCTGGTGATCCTCGTCGTCTTCGTGTTTCTGCGAGACCTCCGCGCGACGTTCATCCCGAGCGTGGCGGTGCCGGTCTCGTTGATCGGCACGTTCGGCGCGATGTATCTGGCGGGATACAGCCTCGACAACCTTTCGCTGATGGCACTGACCATCGCGACCGGCTTTGTGGTGGACGACGCCATCGTCGTGATCGAGAACATCATGCGGCACCTCGAAGCGGGCCTGTCGCCACTGGAAGCGTCGCTGCTCGGAGCGCGTGAGATCGGGTTCACAGTGCTGTCGATTAGCGTGTCGCTGGTGGCGGTCTTCATCCCGATCTTCCTGATGGGCGGGATCGTCGGACGGCTCTTTCGCGAGTTCGCCGTCACGCTCTCGGTGGCGATCGGTCTCTCACTGCTGGTCTCGCTCACGGCGACACCGATGATGTGTGCGCTACTGCTGAAGCCGCACGCCGGTCCGCAATCGTCCGGTTCGCAGCCAACACACGGCCGCGTATTCCACGCCAGCGAATGGGTCTTCGAGCGGATTCTGTCTCTGTACGAAGTGACGTTGCGACGGGTGCTGCGACATCAACGCCTCACGTTACTCGTCACGCTCTCGACGATCGGCCTCACCGTTTACTTGTACGTCATCGTGCCGAAGGGCTTCTTTCCGCAGCAGGACACCGGACGCATCAGCGGCAGTCTGCAAGCCGATCAGGACACGTCGTTCCAGTCGATGTCGCGCTTGCTGGAACAGTTCACGGCGGTCGTAGGTGAAGACCCAGCCGTCGAGGGGATGATCTCGTTCATCGGTGGCCAGACGAGTTCCGGCGGCGCGTCGAACTCGGCCCGCATGTTCATTTCGCTCAAGCCGCTGAAGGTCCGCAAGCTGAAGGCCGATGACGTGATCGCTCGCATTCGCGGCAAAACCTCCAAACTGGCAGGAGCGAACCTCGTCATGCAGTCGGTACAAGACCTGCGCGTCGGTGGGCGCGCCTCCAGTGCCCAGTATCAGTACACGTTGCGAGGCGACAGTCTCAGTGAATTGACTCAGTGGAGTCCCAAGTTACTGGCCGCGATGCGAAATATCCCTGGGCCGGGCGTCGATTCGAGGTTGCTCGTGGATGTCAGCTCCGACCAGCAGACGCGCGGGTTGCAGACGCGGCTCAACATGGATCGTGACACGGCCGCTCGTCTCGGGATCAGCATCGCCACGATCGACAACACGCTGTACGACGCCTTCGGTCAACGACCGGTCTCGACGATGTACAAGTCGCTCAATCAGTACCGCGTCGTGATGCAGGTCAGCCCCGAGTTCTCGCAAAACCCCGAATCGATCCGGCACATCTTCGTCCGTGGTCGAGGCAACGAGCAGATTCCCCTCTCGACGCTGTTCCAACAGACCGCGACCAACGCGGCGCTCACGGCCAATCATTCGGGCCAGTTCCCGTCGGTGACGATCTCGTTCAATCTCGCCCCCGGCACGTCGCTCGGTGAGGTCGTGCCAAAGGTCGAACAGGCCGCGCGCGAACTGGGACTGCCGCAAAGCATTCACGGCAAGTTCCAGGGAACGGCTCAAGCGTTTCAAGACTCGCTGCGCAACCAACCGCTGCTGATTCTCGCGGCGCTCGTCACCGTCTACATCGTGCTGGGGATGTTGTACGAGAGTTACATCCATCCGCTGACGATTCTCTCGACGTTGCCAT
Source organism: Schlesneria sp. (assembly GCA_043743205.1). GTDB lineage: Bacteria > Planctomycetota > Planctomycetia > Planctomycetales > Planctomycetaceae > Schlesneria. Next base: position 1,151 of record JAYTXB010000319.1, on the reverse strand, counting down.
CGGCGGGAGTCGGCGCGTTGTTGGCGTTGCTCGTCTGCGGCATCGAACTGAACGTGATGGCCCTGATTGGCATCTTGCTGCTGATCGGCATCGTGAAGAAGAACGCGATCATGATGATCGACTTCGCGCTGGAGGCCGAGCGTCGCGATGGCCTCTCGCCCGAAGAGGCGATCTTCACCGCCTGCCTCTTGCGATTCCGACCGATCACCATGACGACGCTCGCCGCACTGCTCGGCGGACTTCCGCTGGCGCTCGGGATGGGCGAGGGTGCCGAACTGCGACAACCCCTCGGCGTCGCGATCGTCGGCGGGTTACTCTTCAGCCAAGTCTTGACGCTCTACACAACCCCCGTCGTCTACCTGTACCTCGATCGAGTCCGCCTCTGGTGCGAAGGGAATCGCCGTGATGCCGCCAGCCAGTAACCCGCAGCGTGAGTTTAGAAGTTGCGCTATTCATGATTTCGCCCCAAGGGTGCCTCGGAGATCAGCCCAGGGCCAGCGCAGCCCAAGCGAGCGCCGCCCTGGGTTTGTTGGCGTGTGATGATCGTGCTCTGTCGGGGCACTGGAGGTTTGACAGATCGGTTCACGAGGCCGTGTGGTCTCGACCAATATTTCCCGTGCCCTTTCAGGGCACAACGTTCTGGTGTTCGGTTTCCCGGGGCGGCGCTCACGGTGTTCGCTGGCCCTGGGCTGGTCTCCGAGGCCCCGTTGGGGCGAAGACGACTTCAATTCTCAAATAGCGCAACTTCTAAACTCACGCTGCGGGTAACTGAGCGACTGTCACCGCGCAGGCACAGCGCCGCGATGAACCAACCGGCGGCCGCTCCCGCGCAGACATCGCTGGGAAAGTGAGCCAAGTGTTGGATGCGGTGCATTCCCACCAGAAACGCCAGCGTGGCGAAAAACCATCGTCCTCGCGGATACCACGCGGCGAGAAGCACCGCCAAGCCAACGACGGTCGCGGTGTGCCCTGACGGGAAACTCTGATGGCCGCTATCCGAATCAAAATGCTGCCACCCTAAGAAGGTATTCCAGACAGTTCCGTCAGCGAGGTCCGAGACTCGCGGGCGAGTCCTCTGTACGAGCAACTTGATGCCGTTTACCAGCATTCCGCCCCCCAATGCAGCTCCAATCGCCCAGCCGATGCGGCAG
>JAYTXB010000318.1:0-3328 GCA_043743205.1 Schlesneria sp. | reverse complement strand
CGAGGGGACTGCGTGCCACATGGCTAGCACCGAGTCGCGGCGCTGAAAATACCGACCGACCACGCCGGGCAGCAACCGCGAGAGCCATGTGTTTTGGACTCTGTCAAAACTTCTCGGGATGACATAGCGCGGCTTGTGAAGTGGCGCAAACATTTCCTGCAATGACTCCGCAAACAGACCGCTGTCGTCCTTCGTGGCCTCTTCTAAAAAGAGTCTTACGTAGCCCCCGGCCCGCTCGCCCACTTGCAGCGCGGGCTGCGATCCGATCAGTCGCGCTTCGGTCAGTGCGCCGAGTAACGCCTTGCCGATCGCGTGCGATAACGAAGCATCCGTCCAGGCCGACTTCGCGCCTCGAAACGGTGGGAAGCCGCCCGCTTCACGATTCACACAGGGCCTCACTTCGACCGTTCGCAGCGGCTCGGGGCGGTACGGCTGGCCGATTTTCCAACGTGTGCGCGCGGCGTCGCGAGTCCCCACCCGCGCGAGCATCTCCGTGTTGAGAACACCCACGGAACCTTCCACTCCTTCCGGCTTCAGTTCAGTGAACGCCGCATGGACGTGACCGATCCCTTTCTCGATCACTCCATCTTCAGTCACGCCGAAGAGCTGCCCGTGCTTCCGAATCAAACGGTGATAGTCGTCCAAACCCTGAGTGAACTCGGGCGCAAGACACACCACGTCCCAGTTGTTCGCCAGCTTGAGTGGCTCATCGGGGTCGAGCCGAAAAGAACGGCCTCGCAGTTGATTGACTGACATCGACGTGGTGACGGTCGTCAGGTCAATCAGCACGTTGATCTTGTGCGCGTCCCAGCCCTCGCCGAGCAGCCCGCGCGTCCCGACAAGGCACCGCGTCAGCCCGCGTTGAAACAATTCGGTGATGAGCGCGACATAGACGCGCGGACACCAATCCGCGCCGCGACCATTTAGGACCGAGAAAGTGGGACTCTTCGGCTCCAAACTCAACTCGACCTCAAACCCGTTCGACTTCAGCCATGTCTCCGCTTCGGCCTTCAATCGCAGCGCGAGGTCTCCATCCACGAGGACACTCGATCCCGTCAGCAACACCGGGTCGAGCAAGTTCGTCTCCGCGCGATCGACGAGAACGCGAAATGCAGCCATCGCGCCCCCCGCTTCTTCATCCAGCAAGTGTGAAATCTCAGCCGACACGGCGGAAGTCTTCTCGTAGTCCGTCACGATGACCGCACGCAGGCGATCCCCCAAAACGGCTCGCTCGGCTCGCAGAATCTCGGGGAGCGCGAGCATCTTGCTCTTCGAGTACGCGATCACGCGACCGGCCGGAGACGCACACGATTGGCACCCGGTCTCGGTGATCTGCACGCCGAGCAATCGCAGCCGCCGAATCGCCGTCTCGGCCAACTCACGATCCGCCGGATGATGCGATCGCCGTAATCCGTGCCGCACGTAACGATCAATCACAGGAACCAACACGACCGTCTCCGGCTGAGGCTCCGCGTCCGCATCAATGACTGGCAACGGGACATGACTCGGCAACTTCAGTCCGCGCTGAACCAAGAAGAGAGACGCGGCCACTGCTAACGCCGGGTCTCGTTTCTCGAAGGCACTCCAATCGGCAGCCACTCCCGTCGGATGCCGCAGTCCGGTGAGAACACTCATCAACCACGCCGGGAGCGGAGCCAATCGCACAGGCTGTTCGACAGCTTTCGGTGGAGCGTCTTCCCGTAGGATGGACGCCTCTTCCGTCCGTGCTTCACCAATCGGTCGTGATGCGTAATCCTCGCCGGACTGACGAGGCGTCCGTCCTACAGGCTCGGGGGCAGGCTCGATCAATCGTTCCGCACAGAGTTCTCGCACCAACTCATGAAACTGGTCGTCAATGTTGGCGACAAAGTCGATCTCCGCCGCAGTCGGTCGGACGAAGTAGGCCAAGTCTTGATACGGCGACAAGAAGCCATCCTTCACGACCGCCGGGATCGGTACCTCGAAGTCGATCGGCCCGAAGAACTCGTCGTAGCGGTCGAGATCGACTTGATCCTTTCCATCGCGATCAGGTGGCGTGGCGGTCAGTCCCACGACGATTGGACCGTCCAGAAAGTCACGCGCGTCGGCGAGGACTCGTCCCCAATGACCGAGCAAATGATGGCACTCATCCAGCACGATCAGCCCGACGCCACGCTCCTTCAGCCGTTGCAAGACCGCTCGCGACGAAGCGTGGAGCAGCGGCAGGGCGTCTCCCGCTTGAGCCAACTCGTCGCGGTGCTGCTTGCGGTACGCGGCCAATCGCTCGCTGTGATAGTCGGGGTTGTGCCGTTGCAAATCGTCGATCCACAACCGAGCCTCGTCGATATCGCTCGCCTGATCTCGTCGGATGAGGTTCTCAATCCAGAGATCGACCGCCGCCGCATCGAGATCATCGTCACCGCGCTTCGGCAGCGTGACCGCTTGATAGGTGAGCGAGGTTAGCCACGCTGGCCGCTCGGAATCGGTACTCGTCAAATCGCGAACGGCATCGCCCGACAAAAAGCTCGCCGCTTTGCTCGCCCATTGCGCTTGAATGGCTGAGTTCGGTGAGAGAATCAACGCGGGTCGTCGGATCGTTTCCGCCCACAGATGCAGACCGAGGATCGTCTTCCCCGAACCGGGCGGCGCGACAATGTGCAGCCGCCGATGCCCTTGCGCCAACTTGCGCTGCGCAATCGCAATGGCTTCACGCTGCGAAGGTCGCAACGTCCCACCAAACTTGAGCGGCGGAAATTCAGCAGTGTGAATCGGTGAAGCATCAGTCACAGCGCGGCACACTTAGAAAGCGTTCAAGGACAATCCCGTAGGATGGGCACTTTTGCCCGTCCGGCTTTCGCAAACACGCTATTGAAGGCCAAAGGCAGGACGGGCAAGAGTGCCCATCCCACCAATCACGAGTCACGCGGCCGGGACGGCATCTGTCTTGAGGCAGCTTTGAATCTGTCGGACGGCCTGGCGCAGGCGTTGGCTGTTTTCGACGATGGCCAGCCTCAAAAAACCCTCGCCTTCCTTGCCGAAGCCACCGCCGGGGCTGACGGCGACGCCGCCCTCTTGCAGCAGCTTCATTGAGAAGTCGATCGAACCCATCTGCGCCCACGGTTCGGGAATTTTGGCCCAGACGAACATCCCCGCCTTTGGCTTCTCGACTTCCCAACCAATCCGATGCAGGCCCTCGACCAGGGCATCGCGGCGGATTTGATATTCCTTGGCGATCGCTTCGACGGCCGGTTCGCAGTTGCGCAGCGCGATGATCGCGGCGATCTGACTCGCCTGGAAGATGCCGTAGTCGTAGTAGCCCTTGATCGTGGCGAGAGCACGAACCATCTCA
>JAYTXB010000317.1:0-8072 GCA_043743205.1 Schlesneria sp. | reverse complement strand
CGCGCGGTTGTGGGATGCGAAGACCGGTCGCGAGAAAATGAGCTTCAGTCGGCACGATGCCGTCGCGTCGGCTCACTTCTCTCCGAAGGGTGATCTGATTGTGACGGGAAGCTGGGACGGCTCGGCCAAAATCTGGAATGCGACCACAGGCAAGGTCGTTCGTAAGTTGGAAGGAGGCCACACGAGCTTCGTCAACACGGCCGTCTTCTCACCCGATGGCCAGTTCGTTCTGACCGCGAGCGATGACGCGACTGCCAAGTTGTGGAGTGTCGCGAATGGTGAAGTCGTGAAGACGCTGGAAGGCCACCAGGATCGAGTTCGCTCGGCCGCTTTCTCGGCCGACGGTCGGTTCATCATCACGACTTCGAGTGACGAAACGGCACGGCTGTGGGAGGGCGGTTCCGGCAAGTTCGTGCGGGAGTTCAAGGGACACAAGTACGCGGTCCTGTGCGCCGAGTTCTCGAAGGACGGCCGCTGGCTGGTCACGGGAGGTGAAGACAACACGGCGCGCGTCTGGAATGTGGAGACGGCGGTGAGTCTGCTCACGCTGTCTGGCCACACGGCGAGCGTGACATCGGTCGCATTCTCGCCGGATACCAAGCGGGTCATCAGTGGCAGTCAGGATCAAGTGGCCAAGCTGTGGGACTCAAAGACCGGCAAGGAGATTCTCACACTGAGTCGTCACACCGAAGACGTGACCAGCGTGACGTTCTCACCCGACGGTCGTCAGGTCTTGACCGGTAGCCGTGATGGCACCGCTGTGATCTGGCTGTCGCAGGACTGGTCCGATCGCAAAGTTGTCGCAGACGAACGACACGCGCCGGTCCCGCGCAAGCCGCTCGCCCGGTAACGGTCGTGCGTCAGAGACTCGCTTCAGCAGCCTGAATGGTCCATGAACCGCCAGTGTGTTTGTTTCCCGACCGAGTGACGAGTCAACCAGCCTGTTTGGCAAGGTAGCCCTGTCGCTCCGCGACAGGAAGCGCGTCGCCGAGTGAGCGTTTGTAGACGAGACGGACTTGTCTGAGATTCATTGTGGCACCTGCGATCCCGCTACCTGTCGCGGAGCGACAGGGCTACCTTGTCAAGAGTCACCGTCACACTGCGGGGACCACAATGGGCGACTGCCGGAATGCCTGCCTAGGGCACGAGACTCACTACTACGGTCGCGTAGCCAGCGCCTCGAACAAGTGACGAATCTCGTCGTCGATCTCGTCCGGCGTCGCGACCGTGTTGGCGATCTCCTCGCGCAGGAGAGTGCGGTAGCGTTTGCGAAGTCGATGCGCGGCGACCCGCGCGGCACCTTCCGTCGTGTTCAGGCGAGCTGCCGCATCGACGTAGTTGGCCGTGTTTCGATCGAGCGACAAGAACGGTTGCAGCACCTCAAAGTGAGTGAGCTTCCCCGCGATCTGATATTCGTCACGGAGTCGCTTCAAGACGCGTTCGAGCAGTGCGAGTGCCCACTGTCGCTCGAAGAGTCGTTCGGGAGTCAACTCGTGAGCGGGATCGGTGAGAAAGCGTGACTCACCGGAGTCCCAGTCGAAGCCAGCGACATCGAGAGACAGCTCGCGCCGACCTCCGCCCCGTTTGATCGCGCGCTGGTGGTCCCATTCGTTCGAGATGAAGTGCTTGATCGCGGCGAGCAGGAACGCCCGAAAGCGGCCTCGCTCGGGAGCGACCTCATCGAGAAAGTCTTTCTCCAAGAGCCGCGCGAAGAAACCTTGAGTCAGGTCTTGCGCTTCGTGTCCGTCACACGACCGCTTCCGGACAAAAGCGTAGAGCGGATACCAGTAAGCTCGACAAAGATCAGCCAACGCCTCGACCGCCTGGGGCGCGGCCTTGTCGCGCGCTTGCAGCACGAGACTCCAGCGCGTCGTGTGGAAGCGGCGCGACGGACTGTGCGGCAGAGGCGATGCGAACAGACCGGGAGTCATCACAATCCCTTTAATGTTGGACCTGCAACACGTGCAGTATTGATTGTCGGGGTGGCTACTGTAGACCCGTCGCTCCGCCGACGGGCGTCTTGTCGGCGGAGCGACAAGACCACAGTAGCCGGATGAAAACCGTCATCGCAGTCCCTTCGCTCGCAGCAGTCGATCGGACCATGCCGCTTGAGCGGGCGTCAGCGGCGTTCCCGGTTCCTGCTTGTAATCGAGGACCAGCTCGAACGCGGCCTTGTCGTAGATCGCGTGCCAAGCGGCGTTCAAGTCGAGCGTGGCGTCGGGGTCATCTCCACAGAGCGGGATCAGAATGGAAGGCAAAATCTGTGCGAGCGTGATTCGCCAAAGTAGGCTTTCGTCAGGGCGATCAATTTCCCGCGAGACATGAACGGTGTAGTCACAGCCCGCGCGCGTTTCTTCATCGAAAAATGACGCGCCCCCTCGCAAGAGATCGATCTCCACCAGATGCGTGCGAGACCGAAGCACGCGATCTCGTTTGCGTTTGTACTTCCGCCGGCCGCTCGATCCCGCCACTTTGTTCGTGGGGCTGAGAACTTCAATGATCGTGATGACCTTGCGATCTCGCGTGTCGATGATTTCGAGATACGGCTCACGCATCTCAAACGCAGGAAATCGAATCGTGACCGGCTCCGCAGCCACCGCGACACCGCCAGACTCGTCCTCCAGCGACAGGTCGCTCAAGTCTGATCTTGAGACCGAGGGGGACGAACCGCGACGACCACCACTCATCGGCGGCGTCACAACGAGATAAGTATCAGGAACGATGACCTTCCATGCGGGGTCATCGTCATTTGTCAAATATGCCCGTTCCTCAACACTGACGAAGTAACGCGGTCTCAACTGCTCCGCTAGGCGATCACCAACTTCTGTGATCAGACGATGATGGACGTTCATCCAATGCTCTTGGTCTTCGAGATACGGGTCCATTCCGGGGAAAGGAGACGGCATAATTCGACCTCATGAATGCAGACGTGAAGTGGCACCGAGTGATCGCGAGCGACGGCAGTCAAAATCGTGCGGGCCATCTTAGCTTCCGGTCCCAGATTCCGTGTAACGTTTGTCGGAAGAATCTTCTCTCCTTGATAGTTGTGGTTGCCAGTCCTGTTTTGACGAATGTCTTGGGGCGTTCCGAATTGTGTCGAGATCGAAGGCGACTCCTTCCCAGAGGTGATTCCATGAGCAACTCAATCGAGAATGATTCTCGCCAAGAAGACTTGCAGCAGGAGGGTTCGCAGATGAATGACTCGACGAAATGCCCGCAATGCAGTGGCGAGATGCCCGCCAATTTTCCGGCGGGTGTTTGTCCGGCGTGTCTGCTCATGCAAGGGATGTCGCCGAGTACGCTCCATGGTGCGGAGGGGGCTGAGAGTGGTTCGGGACATTCAGGACAGAGGCACAGTTGGACGCCGCCGACACCCGCTGAATTGGCTCCGCGATTTCCTCAGTGGGAGATCGTTGAACTGCTGGGTCAGGGGGGCATGGGTGCGGTCTACAAGGTTCGCCAGAAGGACCTCGATCGTTGGGCGGCGCTCAAGGTCTTGCCGAGCGATGTCGCCAACGCCCCGAACTTCGCCGAGCGGTTTCAGCGGGAAGCGCGCACGCTCGCGCAGCTCAGTCATCAACACATCGTCACCGTGTACGAGTTCGGCCAGTGCGACGGCGTCTTCTATCTGCTGATGGAGTTCGTGGATGGCGTCACGCTGAGGCAGGCGATTCGCGCCGGGACGACATCTCCCTCCCCTGTCGCCGCCACAAATACATCCCCTGCTTCCCCTCAGTCCCATTCTTCCTTTACCGCGACCGCCAGCCCGCACCAGGCACTCGCCATCGTGGGCCAGATCTGCGATGCCCTGCAATTCGCTCACGAGGAAGGGATCGTTCACCGCGACATCAAGCCCGAGAACATCCTGATCGACAAACGAGGCCGCGTGAAAATCGCTGACTTTGGATTGGCGAAGTTGCTCGGTAAACAACCCCACTTCCCGACGCTGACCGGCACGCATCAGATCATGGGGACGCCGGTCTACATGGCTCCCGAGCAGATGGAGGGAACGAAGGGGGTCGATCATCGGGCCGACATCTTTTCGCTGGGCGTCGTCTTCTACGAACTGCTCACGGGCGAGTTGCCGCTCGGTCGCTTCGCCCCGCCGTCGCAAAAGTATTCGCTCGATGTGCGGCTCGACGAGGTCGTTCTCCGCACGCTCGAAAAGGAACCGGGCCGCCGCTACCAGCAGGCGAGCGAGGTGAAGTGCGATGTCGAGTCCATCGGGAGATCACCGCGTCCCAGTGTTGAGTCGGTTGACGCGATGGAGTCGGAACTCCAGAACGCCATCGCGAGAAAATCTCATCGGATTTCCGGATACACGGCGCTGTGGCATGGCTTCATCGCGTTCTGGGCGATGGCCTTCGGATTCGGGCTAGTGCTGGCGTCTTTTGCAGTCATCGACTCGTGGGACTCACACCCGGAACTTGTCGGCAAGCCGGGACTTCTCGTCATGATCGTCGGCTTCTACTTTGTCTTAATGGCGTTCTGCGGATTTGTCGCGTACCACTACGGCCGCAGCGCATGGTTGGTGTTTCAAACCGTTGCTAGCCTCAGCCAATTCACACTCGAAGAGGCGATCAAGAAACGAAAAGCCGATTTCCGCCCGCAAATGGACGCAGTCGCGAAGTCTCAGAACGGACATGAACGGACTCCGTATTGGAACGAGCGCCGAGTCGCGCTCCTTAGCATCTATGCGGTCGGCTTTCTTGTCGGATGGTTTGTTATCGTTCCATGCATGGAGGCGTTGATTCATCCCGCCAATCCAGCAGACCCCAGCAAGATGTCCATCGAACTGGAGCCTGCCGATGAACCTAGTGACGAATTCGTCGCGTTCACGCCGCCGCTTCCCCGCCGGACTCCAACGCTCGTTCCATCACCGGACCAGCGAGCCGAAGCGGCGACTCGCGATCCCAATGAAGTGAATGCCCTCGTGCAGTTCACCGCTGAAGGAGTGAAGCTGCATCCGAACGCCTTTGGCACCGCCGAACTGACGGTTGAGCAGCGTGTCACGGTCGAGAAGATTCTCACCGCGATTCACGGGGAGTATCTCAAAGTAGAAGCACGGTACACCAAGCGAGAGTCGAGGGAAGACGGGACGCAGGTTGTCCTGATTGAACAATTCGACAATGACTTCTCGAAGTTGGAGGACGCGCTGTGGTCCGCCATCGACTCGCAATTTCCAGTGACGCAACAACAGTTGCTCCGCGAACGGCTTCCTCTTCTAACAACCAGTCGATTGCCACTTCCCCAAGTTCCATCGGAGTCTATGGGGCCGTCATCGGGAGGTGGAATGGGTGGCATGCCTTCGCTGGGACCTCCTGCTGGAGCTTCCAGTCCGCCCGGTGCGTTTGGATATGGCAACCCATACTTCGCACCGAGGAATCTCCGATACCCACAACTCCTCGGGTGGCAGGAGTTGCCCCTGCAAATTTCGATCAATCGTCGCGGAAGGTGGTATCGATGGAAGGTTGGACCTCAAAGCGACAGCTTTAGCGACAGTGGTGAGACGCCCGAACTGCCATCGGGCTTGCGTCGTTTCTGGCGTGAGCCTGGCCCGAGCGTGCCAGCATTGCCCGGTATTGAATTCACGTCGAAGACTCCAAAGCAATTGAGCGACTCACCCAGCGCTGTGTTCGCCCGGGCGCATGAAGCCTATTCGGCTCGTGATTGGGAACAGTACGCGGACTGTTTCACTACCATGGGGCGTGATGAATGGACGTTTGATCAATTGACGGGCATGACGGCAGTCGTGGAACACTTGCAAGAGCGGTTACTCACAACGGAGTCACTTGAGCCACATCTGGCAGCGACGCTTGTTCATTGCGAACGTTTTCTCGCATCAGTTGACACGGCATTGCCCGGCCTGTCCCTAAAAATGGAGGAACGAACGACACGATTCAAGTCTGCCCTCGATAAGGAATTTGACCTTCAGCCGCCACCTGCTGAGCGCCGTCAAGAGAGAGTTAAAGTCATTCGTGAAGTGTTCGGTGATCAGACGAGAGGCATCTTCATACTGACCTCCAAGTCGTTCCGTTCTATTAATCCCGACAGACCGCTGCTCCATCATTTGAAGTTGGCTTCGTCTGTTCGCAGTGGTAACAGTGACTCAGATGTGACAGGCACTTTCGGTGACGAGAACTCAAAGCAGCAGTCCCTGATCAGGTTCAAGCGAATCAATGGCGAATGGAAGATCGACGGACTAGTCGATGCAATTGCAAACACGACGTTGGACTTTTCGATGTGGGTCGTCGCGTCCGTCACTCCCAACGCAACCTCAGAACTCAGCCCATCGTTGACTGAATTACTTCAACAATTGGACCGCCTCCGAGCCGCCGACAAAACGCCGTGGGATGAGGTCGAGAAGCGAGCCAACGAGTTGCTTGCGAAGTACACCGCGCCCGCTGACAAAGGCCGCATTCATTGGATGGCGGCGCATGTGTACGGGCAGAGCGACATTCGAGGGCACGGGGCGGATGTGACTCGTCACGCGCAGGAGGCTCTCAAGTACGAACGCGATCCGGTGCAGCGGGGCTGGCTCTACATGTACCTCGGCTGCGCGGCGGGCTTGGTCGAGAAGCGGGAAGAGGCGACTCGATGGCACCTGAAGAACTATCTCGAACTGTTGCCGTTCAACCTGCCGGACAAGGCTCCGGAACTGCCGACGGTTGGCAAGTTTCGTGGCGAGCGGTTTGGGCCAAGCGATGGCGAAGTCGATCCCGATCAGGTCGCCGTGGAAGTTCTGCAAGCGGCCGAAGTGAGGGCGCGCAAAGAGGCCGAACTGGTTCGTGATTTGGTCAAGAGCCGCAACGTCACCATTGGCCTCCTGCAAGACCTCTACGGCCGCGAGTACAAGGCGGACTCAGACGCCACCGTCACACTGAGAAAACTCGCCACGGAAGTCCTGCGTGACGAGGCAATCGTCCTGCACTTGCTCCAACGAGTCTGGCCTGATGCGATTCCGAAGTCGTGAGTCATCCGTTTTGGACTGCGGGGATTCATCATCGCTTTCTTTTCTTCCCGTACTTTGACCTTAGAGGGATTCCGAGTTGGTAAGGGCCTCCTCAAATGGGATAAGAAGACCGAGAAATGAAAGCGGTGATGAATCCCCGCAGTCCAAAGGATCGCACGAGTCGAACTCAACAGGCTGTTCAACAATGAAGAAGCGATGGTGGGCGGCGGTGGCTCTGGTCGTGGTGGGGGTGATCTTCACGGCGCTGACGCTGATGAAAGAGACGCCGACGCAGGGTGCCACGTTGAGTGACGGTTCGACGGTGCAGTTGTTGAAGGTGGGCTTCGGGGCGATGCCTTACGACTCGTTCCCGCCGCTGAAGGCGGCACTGGCGGATTACGTCCCCAATCAGTGGCAGGCTCGGTTGGGCGAACGAGTGCGTGTGTCGTTCAACTTTTCAGAGAGCGGCCTTGGACTGCTCTTCGATCAACGCCATCCTGACGGCAAACGGAAGACTGAGGCCAAGCAGTTTCTCTCTCGCATCGAGTTCATCGAATCGACCGGCTTCGTCTTCAATCAAACGGTCTCTGGCTACAGCGCGTCGGGCGGCGTGATGCTGATTAGTGAGCGAGCGTTCCCGCGCCGCGATCCGATGCTTCACCTGCGACTCTATGAGCAGAAGACCGACAAGCTGCTGTTCGATGTTCACGTTCCCAATCCTGCCTACAAGACGACGTTTTCCGAATGGTCTCCTGAAGACGTTCCCGCCACGCAGACGGTGAAGCCGTTGACGGTGACGTTGCAGCGGGGGCCAGCAGACATTCCCACTCAGTACCTGCGTGAGGAAGACATCGAGATCACCTCGACCGATTCCCGTTGGATGGACACGCGCCCCACGCGCCATGTCTGGCTGACCGACGCCACCGGTAACACCGCTTACGGGTTTGCGGGACTCTCACCGTTTGAACCCGCGTGGAAGCTGAACATTCGGTTTCGGCGAAACCCTGCGGCGGAGTTCGGCGACGACGAGGTCTGGCGGACGAAGCTGGTCGCGATGCCCACTGCGTTGACGGCGGTGCGATTGAATCTGAAACAGATCGTGGCGGGAGTGGAACTGTCC
>JAYTXB010000316.1:0-1371 GCA_043743205.1 Schlesneria sp. | reverse complement strand
CGACCCGCATGATTTCACCCGCCGCTTGCAGAAAGACAATGGCTCCAAGATTGTATTCCTCGTGGGAGACGGACTCGGTGGCTTGCCGCTCACGCCGGGTGGCAAGACGGAATTGGAAACGGCTCACACGCCGAACCTTGATGCCCTCGCTCGACGTGGCACGTTGGGTTTGAGTACGCCAGTACTGCCGGGGATCGCACCGGGCAGCGGCCCCGGACATCTTGGTCTGTTCGGCTACGATCCGGTCAAGTATCAGATCGGCCGCGGTGTGCTGGAGGCGCTCGGGATCGACTTCGCTCTCGGTCCCAACGATGTCGCCATTCGAGGCAACTTCTGCACGATCGACGATGCCGGGCGCATCACGGATCGTCGCGCGGGACGCATCGGGACGGAGATCGGTTCCAAGCTGAGTGCCAAGTTGAACGAGATCAAGATTCCCGGCGTCGAGGTCTTCGTCCGCGCGGGCGAAGGCTATCGCACGGTCCTCATCTTCCGTGGCGAGGGACTCGGCGGCGACGTGGCCGACACCGATCCTCAAAAGACCGGTGTCCCCGCACTCGAACCCGTCGCGCGATCCGCCGGGAGCGAGAAGACCGCGACCATCGCAAAAGAGTTCCTTCGCCAAGCCAAGGAGCTGTTGAAAGGAGATGCTCCCGCGAACTTCCTCACGTTGCGCGGGATCGACAAGCTCCCGCACATCCCGCCAGTGAAAGAGGTTTACGGATTGCGGGCCGCAGCGATCGCCGTCTACCCGATGTATCGCGGACTCGCGCGGCTGGTCGGCATGGACATCCTCGACGCGGGCCACACGCTCGAAGATCAGTTGGACCGACTCGAAGCCGCGTGGAACGACTACGACTTCTTCTTTATCCACTGGAAGTACACCGACTCTTCAGGTGAGGACGGCAACTTCGCGTTGAAGGTCCAACGAACGGAAGAACTCGACAACTTCATCCCGCGCATTACGGCACTCAATCCGGAAGTGATCGTCGTCACCGGCGATCACAGCACGCCGAGCAAGATGAAGTCGCACAGTTGGCATCCTGTTCCAACGCTGCTCGCCGCCGACACCTGCCGTTTCGACGGATCGACTTCGTTTGGTGAAGCGCAATGCCTGCGCGGTGGCCTCGGCCAGTTTGAAGCCAAGCACCTGATGCTCCTCACGCTGGCTCACGCTGGCCGGTTGGAAAAGTATGGCGCGTGAGCGATTCGTGGTACGGCTCGTGGTCTGTTGTCCTGTCGGCGGAGCGACAGGACAACAGGTAAGGATCGTTCGAGAAATCCCTGTCGTGGTTGTGTAGTGATTCACTCGGACAGACGGAGTTCGCGGTCCAAGGTAGCCCTGTCGCTCCGCGACAGGAAGCGAGATGA
>JAYTXB010000315.1:0-7983 GCA_043743205.1 Schlesneria sp. | reverse complement strand
GGTGGTTTGGCACGACCGCAGGCAGCCTCGCCGCGCTCGTTTGGCTGACGACTCCGTGGGCGTACCGCATCGCGATTGTGTCGTATGCCGAGGGCGGCTTGGCGTGCTACTTGTTCGCAGCGTTCGCGGTCAGCTTGCAACTGATCTGGCGCGAGGACACGAGTGAAACCCCGAACGACTCGCGAAGTCACCAAAGTTCTCCCTCCTCTAGTAACACGCAGTGTGAGCGAGGGAGTCCACCCACCAAAGGGACCGAACACCGACTCCTCGCGCTGTGTGGTTTGCTGGCTGGTTCCGCGATGGCGTGCAAGTACACGGGAGCGATCTCGGTGGTACTCCCGCTGGCCGTGATGATCGCCCTCCGTTCGCGGATCGTGCGAGAACCGATCAACATCCGTGTGAAGCACGTCCTCATTGAGTTGGTTCTGTTCGGCGCGGCGGTCTTGCTCGCCGTCGGGCCGTGGCTGGTGAAGAATGTGGTTGAGACCGGCAACCCTGTATTTCCACTCGCGTACTCGGTGTTCGGCGGCGAAGGTCGCGATGCGGAGATGAACGCGCAGTGGAGTAAGGGACACTCGGCACCGCCATATCTCAGCGTCAGTCACTGGCTGGCTGATCTCGTCGTCAAGCTGACTGATGTCGCGGCGAACAACGACTGGCACAGCGCGCTCATGTTTGGGTTAGCTCCGATCGCGGTCCTCGCTTCGTGGCGACGGCGCGTCTGGTGCGTGTGGACGTTCATCGGCTGGCAATTCTTCAGTTGGTTCGTACTGACGCATCACATTGATCGGTTCTACGTTCCGATGTTTCCGGTGGTCGCGCTGCTGGCAGGAGTCGGTGCCGCGTGGCTGTTCACTGCTTTGAACGGCCAGTCGGACGTTGAAGCCTCCCACTGGAAGCACGCCTCTGGCACGAACGGACATCAGACTTCCCGAGGACGGGTCCCGACGAATGGGCACGGCCCGTGGGCGATGTCCATTGCCGTGTGTGTCGCTTGCCTGATCGCTACGAACGTCCTGTACAACGTTGGCGTGATGATCAATCTCAGCGGCTACAACGCCGGACGCACTGACTTGCAGGCCGCTCGCGAGACGCAGTTGTCGCGTTGGTACGGTGCCCAGAAATGGATCGAGGATGAACTCGCGGCGGGGCGAATGCCCTCCAACATGAAAGTCCTCTGCGTCGGTGAGGCGGCTCTGTTTCACGCCCGGTTCTCCTATGTTTACAACACGGTGTTTGACCGGTCGCTGTTCGAGCAATGGTTCGCGCGGAGAACGCCTTCGGGTCAGTTTGAACTCCGACCGACCGAAGAAATTCGAGCCACACTGCGGCAACACCGTATCACACACGTCCTCATCAACTGGTCTGAGGTTCTGCGATACCGCGAGCCGGGAAGCTACGGTTACACCAACTTCGCGCACCCCGATCATGTGAGTGAACTGGTCAAGCTCGGCGTGTTGCAGCCCGTCGTGATCCCCGCGTCGGTCGCCCTGCAACCGCTGAAGGGGGATCGACTCAAACAAGTCGAACAATGGGCACCGGCGTTGAAGACCAGCGTCGATGGTCAGCCCGCATTGACCGCGATCCAGTTGTTCGAGTGAGCGGAGGTTTCGCCGTGATCAGAGACCAACTGATTCAAAAGGATGCTCGATGAAAACCGGTGCGATCGTGCTGTGCGGTGGGAAGTCGAGCCGCATGGGGCGCGACAAAGCGACGTTGCCGTTCGGTCCCGAACTGATGTTGCAGCGAGTCATTCGCCTGTTGAGTGAAGTCATTGACCTGCAACAGATCGTCGTGGTCGCCGCGCCGGGGCAGTTGCTACCGGAGTTGCCAGCGGGGGTGAGGATCACGCACGATGATCGGGCCGAGCGAGGGCCGCTGCAGGGTTTGGCCGCCGGTTTGAAGCTCTGTACCGATCGAGTCGAGGCGGTCTATGCGACCAGTTGCGACGTGCCGTTGCTGGTGCCGAAGTTCGTCAGTCGCATGTTCGAGTTGCTGACAGACCACGACATCGCTGTCCCGTATGACGGTCAGTATCACCACCCGCTCGCAGCGGTCTATCGACCTGCCGTGCTGAGTCATGTGCAGCGTCTCTTGGACGCCGATCGCTTGCGACCGCGGTTCTTGTTCGATGAAGTTCGTTGCCGCGAAGTCAGGATGGATGAGTTGCTGGCCGTCGATCCAGAACTGACAACACTCGAGAACCTCAACACGCCGGAAGACTATCTCGCCGCGTTATGGTCGGTCGGGCTGGTCCCCGTGGGGGACGTTGGTTTGGGTGCAGTCGTGAATGGGTGGTCCGGCTCCACGGTCATTCCATCGCGAAGCGATGTCAGCCAATAGCTGCGGGCTTCAGCCCAATGGCCTTCCGTTAAAAGCCCGCAGCGTGAGGAGCGGTGTGTGAACCCCTAAAGACATATTGGAGAGCCACTGTGATGACAGTCGTCGATGCGATCAATGTGTTTGAGGTCTTTTGGTGGACCGGTTGCGGCGTTTTGGTCCTGACTAAAACACTACGGAGCGGAACGCGCTCGCGCGGTCGAGCCTATTTGCTGGCGGCGACCTTCGTTCTCTTTGGCCTGTCGGACGTGGTCGAACTCCAGACCGGTGCCTGGTGGAGACCGTGGTGGCTGTTGGTTTGGAAGGCCATTTGTATCGCGATCTTGGTCTCTGCCGCACTCCAGAAGTGGCAGGACTCGTCTCGTCACAGCAATCGAGACTAGACACTTCGTGAGGCGTGATCTCAACGCCCGCATTGGCCGGTGGTCCATCTCCTGAGCCACTCGATTTTTCCTCGGGCGGACACCCGAGGCTATTCACAGCATCGGATTGCGAATCAAGAAAGTCGCTGCGAAGGACCAACTCACTCACGACGGCGGCGGCGTTTGCTACGTGGTTTTTTCTCGTTGTAAGCGGCCCAGCCGAACTTCTTCTTGGGCGCAGGCGAACCATCGGCCGGAGCCTCATTCGTCTCTGTCGCTTCTGCTCCGGACTCATCGTCGTCGCCGAGATCGTCTTCGACCGGCTCGTCATTCAGCGACTCGCGCGCCTCACTCGCGGGGCGAAGAATTCGCTCGGAAGTTGAACCAACGTCATCGCCTTGCTGACTGGTCTGACCACGTCGCGGCCAACCCCAGCCTCCGCGTCGAGTTCCTCGCTGGCGGCGTGCTTCGCGCTGCTCCTCGGTCAGTGACGATTCGTCGATGCTCGATTCTTCAAGGGGTGCCTCTTCAGAACGAGCTTTGTTCGAGGTCGCGTCTTCCTGAGTAGGGACTCCCCGTTGAACCGAGTGGCGTTCGTTTCGTTCCGTCTCGAAACGTTCCCCTCGTTCCAATTCGCGTGGCTCTCGTGCTTGGGCTTCGCGCAGTAGTCGCTCGCGCAGCAATCGTTCACGTTCGAGACGCTCCTGTTCGAGTCGCTCGTGCCGTTCCCGATTCTGTTCGTCACGCTGCAATCGCTCTCGCTCCGTGCGGACATGCTCCAGTCGCTCGTTCTCCAACCGCGTGCGATCGTGATCCAGTCGAATTCGCTCGCGATCAGCATCCGCCCGTGAGGCATTCCATTCGGTTTGGACACGCGCTGCGTGGTCGCGCTGGACCTGCTGCTGTCGTTCTGCCTCCAGTTCGGATTGTTGGCGTTGCAATCGCTCGCGCAACTCTTGCTCGCGGAGCAAGCGGTCTCGATTCAGATCGACGCGAGCGATCCGCTCATCAGACTCGGTCGTCGAACTCGTTCGGGAGGATTCGCCCGATTCGTGCGAGTTCGCGGAGTGTTTGGAGCTGGATCGAGTCGAGAACTGTTCGATCTCACTTTCCCATTCGGCCAGCTTCGACGCTCCCAGCAGAATCTCGGACTCGGCGCTGGCGGTGCCTGTCCGCGTGGTCTCATCCCACGAGCGATCGGTCTGTATGGAGTCTTTCACATCAGACGTGCTTTCAGATCGAGCGATGTCTCTGGTCTGAGCAAACTGCTGGGACTGACCCGTGTTTGATGTACGCGACTGGTTGAGTGTAAAGACCGCCCCGTCCGTGCGAGCCTTTCGCACACTCAACGTGCTTGAGTCTCCGCTGTCATCATGGCCCTGTGCCGGTTCCTTGCCAGCGGTGACTCGCTCGGAATCGAGGCGCTCAAGGACGCGTTCCGTGTCCCGCTGTTCTTGTTGGACAGCGGCAGCACTGGAGCGCGTGGCAGCGTCTGTTCCCGAGTCTTGCTGGTGTGAGGTCCATTTCTGTAATTCGACCGCCTGCGAGAGTTGCCCTGAATGAAGTTCGTCTTCACTCAGCAATGAGACCGGAACGCGAGGAGGAACAGTCGCGTAAGGATCGCGGCGATAAAGGACTGAGGTCGCCACGGCACCGGCATTGCGGCCGGTGGCGGCGATCTCATCGTGCAGATCAGCCTGTCGTTCCTGCTCTGTGAATTGCCGTAAACACTCCTCGACGGAGACCACTCGTTTGAGTTCGATCCCCGCAAACGAAGGACTGGGCGCGTTGAGGACTTGCTGCCGAGCGAGGCGTCGTACGCGCCGATCTCCCAGCGTGAAGGCCAGCAACGTGACGAGCAACGCGAGTCCCATCGCCGACACAACACCGACCATGTACGGGATTACGGAGTCGGTGGGAGGCACCGAATTGGCGGCACGAAAGGGGGTAATCGTGGTTGCAAGCAGAGTCGGTGCAATGTGAAAGCCGCCGCGTGTGGGATAGGCCTCCCGTTTGAAGAAATAGCCGGTCACTCGCACGGATTTCCGAACATTTTCGTTCGGCGTCAACGTGTGCGGGAGGTGTTTGCAGACGACGCGATAAGGATGCGGGCGCGAATCGCCCGTGAAGATCCACGCTTCGTACAGCGTGCTGAGTCCCACATTGTTGGGCCCGGCTTCCAATTCGTAGAGCCGCCACAAGTCACCTTGAATTGTGAGCGGCTCGCCCCGAAAGCGATCCGGCTCGACCATCAAATTGACGTACTGCGTCTCGGTGGTGGACGCGAGTTCCAGTTCTTCCGGCGAAACTCGTTGAACGTGATTGAGCAGCCCGTAATACGCATCGGCCTCGTCGTGTCGAATCCCGATGGTGTTATCGCGCACGGACCAGAGCAGTCGCTTGTTGAACCGCGTGTTTCGGCGAGCCTCCTCGCGCCCGCGTGCCGCCACATCACCGGCCCATTCTTCACCCTGCTCGATTTGCTCGTCAAGCCACTCGCGCGACCGTTCGACCGGAAGCTCGAAACGCTCTGCGGGAGCGGTCATGAACTCTTCCGGTCCCAACGGACGACGTTCATCGAGACGCGCGTTTAAGTCGGGATCACGCGGTTGAGTTCGAATGCGAGTTCGATTCGCAGACGAAGTGTCGAGCGGCTTCGGCACTTCGGTGAAGATTACGTTCACGAAGAACACCAGCACGACAATCATCGCCACGAACGAAATCATGCGCAGTTGCAGGCGGCGATTGAAATCAGTGGATGTGGATTGCGAGGTCTCGAATCGCATTGCAGACCCGGCCGAGAGGAGATGGGAAGTTGAGGCTGTCACGGCATCCAAGCTGCCAGTCAGCCCACGCCGCACAGTTTATCAGCTCCCGCTATTCTCACAACGCGAGGCGGTCGATGAGCATGAATCGGGGGCGTCACTGATGAGTGGTCACGATTGTTTCCGCTCTGACAGGTTCCTATTCGGAGTTTCAGCGCGGGTTGGAAA
This sequence comes from Schlesneria sp., assembly GCA_043743205.1. Classification (GTDB taxonomy): domain Bacteria; phylum Planctomycetota; class Planctomycetia; order Planctomycetales; family Planctomycetaceae; genus Schlesneria. The sequence continues at coordinate 2,288 of JAYTXB010000315.1, read as the reverse complement.
CACGGTCTGGGAGTGACTCGCCAATGGACCTTGCGCGGTGGAGATTGACTTGGATTCGGAATCGTGGCCACGGGCGGTCAGGATTGACCGGTTGACGAGTCTCGTGACCACAAGTCATGGAATGCCTCGCCTACGCAGCTCAGTCATTCCAAGACTGACGATTTTCCTTCCAGCCAACCGGTCGATTCCCACCACGTGAAGCATATTCCTCACACGGGCCAGAGCGAGACGTTTAGGATCGGCGCATCAACAACTGGCGGCATCAATCTGATGAACGAGGAGAGCCGGCTGCCGTGAGGCCCCGGATTCTTCCTCGAAAAGTCCGGGGCCTCACGGCACCTGGCTCACCCAATCACGACAGTTGTTGATGCGCCAGTCCTTAGCCGCTACGCCAACAGTGAGCGTGCGAACTGTTGTTGGCCCGCATTTGCTCCCATGTCGTTGGCGTGGGGGCTAATCAGAAACGTGTCATTTGTGGCCGAGCGAAGCATAAATCACCTGATCGTCTCAAACTTCAGCCAGATGACTCCGCCGAGGACGATCGGAGTGCCATCGGTCAGCGGGTAGTTTTGGCCGGGGGTGGCCAACTCCTTGCCGACCTGAGTTCCCGTGTTACCGGGGAGCGGTCGCAGGGAAAACGTTTGCGAATCGCGGGCACGTAGGACTTCGGCATGGCGGCGAGAGACCTTTCGAGCCAAGGACTCGTCCACCAACGAGGCGAGGTCCAAGTCGGGGAAGTCACCGCGCACGGCATCTTCACGGCCCAGTACCACGACATCCTTGGCCAAGGGAAAGTAACGAACCGGCTGACGTGGCTTCATATCGGAGTAGACGACCAGGCAAACCGTACCGATCGGCGGGCGACTTGAACCGAGGAGCGCGACGGGAACAGGTTCAGGTAGAACAACGGGCGGCAGTTGTGGAGCAGCCAAGCCAACATTCGCTGTTGTGGCACTCGGCGCGGAAGAGAACTCGGCGCGGACTTGCAACTCGGTGCCGCATGAACAGAACTCATCGTGATGACTCGCGCCAAACGTAAGGCCGCACGTGGGGCATTGTCGCTCGATGTTTGAACTCGCCGCATGATCGTTGTCTGTAGGCGCGGGTAACGCTGGGGGAAATGGATCGTTCGCGCACACGTTGCTGTTGTTCGGCGAAGCGATGGGGATCGGCGGCAATGACGTGAGAGCAGGAGGGTAACTCGTACCGACTGGAGTCGCGCTGACGCTCGCGTCCACGGTCGAACCGCAGACGTGGCAGGTCTTCTGCTCCGGCTGAAGGGCTTCATCACAGACGGCGCATTGAGGCATGGCGGCTTCCTTTATAAGTAAGGCTGAGATTGAAGCGGTAGGATTGGTGTCGTCGTGTTATGCCTCGCACGGCAATGGGAGAGACATTTACATTGTTTAACCGCGCGGTCAACGCCCCGCGAGTTGATCGAAGAAGCTGAATCAAACCTCAAGCACGCGCGGGGCGTGGTCCACGCGATCAAACGCCGCACGTCTGGGGGCCAGTGAAGCACCCGACCCCAGCCACCCCGCCCTAAAACCGCCAAGAGTGCACGCTGGTACTGGCTCTGCCGGAATCGCAATAAGGCTCATTCAACGAAGGCGGATCATGATTGTGATTTGCAAATCACCCCATGATGAAAATTCCCAACCACTTCCCGCAGATGATCTGGAACAGTCCGGCTTGGCTGACGAGGATGCGATCGAGCGTTCCGGACTCAGCCTCTTCCAAGAGTGAGGCGGCATGGCCAGTGGCGGAGAAGAGCAGGAACAACACAGCAATCCCGGCGGCATACATCGCGATGCGCGGGTTTTGTTGCCTGTCGGCCTGAGGGGTTTCGACGACAACACGGAACGCCTCGTCGGTCGGGCTGTTCGCCTTCTGAGTGACGGTCGCATCCGAAACCAAGATCTGCGGGTCGGCGAGGCTGACCTCCCCTGCTACACCTCGCGCGGTGGACATTGAGACATTTGGTGAGCCGCATGCCGTGAGGCTGCGGGTGCTTCGACACCGCAAGAAACCCGTGGCCTCACGGCAACGGCTCGCCTGAAACGTCTCACTCAGGACCGCGTGCGGTATATCTGCAATGCCATTACACAAACAAGCCCACCTGATGAAGACGCTCGAGCAATTGCGGCTCAGTCAAAGTAACCCGCCGCGTCCGCCAAGCGGGCCGCGCTGAGGCTCTGTTTTAAAACTCTCCCCAAACGGCTTAGGCGAGCGGCAGGAATTGTCAGACCACGATGTAGGATGGGCACTCTTGCCCGTCCGGGTTTCGG
>JAYTXB010000314.1:0-2549 GCA_043743205.1 Schlesneria sp. | reverse complement strand
AAAATCCCTCTCCCTCAACAATGCGCAAAACTTATGCCAAAGGTTGTCGCGAATAAACAATCTCAGAAAACAACTCCCGACTTGTGTGTAAAAGACAGGGGCGATGCCCACCCTACATTAAATGTGCAAAGCCGCCGTGAGGCCACGGGTTCTGCGGCGATCAAGAACCCGCAGCCTGACGGCCTGCGGCTCGCCAGTGTCTCAACTTTGGCCGCGTTCCGGCTGATCTCTCGACACCTCATTTTCCGCCGCGCGAGGTATAGTTCCTGGACTGCGTATGACTCCGCACTTCACACGAACAACTCGCGCAACGGCTCGCCGTCGGACAACCGATGTGGGCGTCCGAGCAGATCGTGGACTTCGGAAGCAGGATCGAAACCGAAGCGCCAGTAGATCGTCGCGGCGAGGTCTCCCGGCGTCACAGGATCGGTCGCCGGGTACGCGCCGAGTCGATCGCTCGCGCCGTGAACGTGACCGCCGCGAACGCCGCCGCCTGCGAAGAGGACCGTGTAGCAATCGGGCCAGTGATCGCGGCCCGCCGTGGCATTGATGGTCGGCGTCCGACCAAACTCCCCCATCGCCACGACAAGCGTCGTGTCGAGCAACCCGCGTTCAGCCAGATCGTCGAGCAACGCGGCCAGCGCGGCATCGGCCTGAGGGAGTAGAAAATTCTTGTGCTGGTTCGCTCCGTGCGCGTGAGCGTCCCAGTTCTGCCCCTGTTGTCGGAAGTCATACACGTTGACGAACGGCACGCCCGCTTCGACCAGCCGCCGCGCGAGCAACACATTCTGCCCGCGCATGGCTCGCGCGTAACCGCTCTCGGCTCCCCCCTGATTGGCCGTCGCCGGATCGACCGCACCAAACCCGTATCGCTCGCGTACGTCGGCCGGTTCTTGCGCGATGTCGAGCGCCTGACGAATTCGTTCCGAGTCGAGCAGTCGATACGCCTTGTCATAAAACGCCCGCAACGAATCTCCCGCCGCGAGCCGTCGCTCCAACTTCTGTTCCAACGTCCGATCCAGCGATTCGAGCAACGTCTTCCGGTCGAGCTGCCGTCCCGCGTTGAGGCCCTCGGGACGACGGAGCATCTCGATCTGGTACTGCTTCTTCTCGGGATCGACCTCGACGCAGAGTGGATCGAACCGTGAACCGACGAGTCCACCTCCTTGGCAAGGAACTTCGTGTACGTTCCGAAACGGAAACGGCAACGATGCGAACGGAACTTCGAGTTGTTGTGCTTGATGTTGCTGCTGTCGCAGGTAAGCGACCGCGCTCCCGTAGCTCGGATAAGTCTGAGGCTGCGGGGCGAACAGCTCGCGGTCGGGGCCTTCGAGTGGCCGACCGGTCAGCGCATGAATCGACGCCGAATCGTGCAGCCGCGCTTGATGAGTGACACTCCTCACCAACGCCACGCGGTGCATCTGCCGCGCCATCTTGGGCAGATGCTCGCAGACGTGCAGGCCGGGGACCGAAGTGCTGATCGGCTGGAACTCGCCACGCACTTCCAACGGCGCGTGCGGCTTGAGGTCATACGTGTCGAGGTGACTCGGCCCACCGTAGTAGAAGACGAGTACGCACGACTTCAACGGCTTCAGCGAACCGGGGAGCGGCACACTCCCGCCACCCGCCGCTGCCGCTCGCCAAACGCCACCCAAGTTGAGACCGAGATACCCGCCCGCCCCCAACTCCACGAGCCGCCGCCGAGTCAGAGTCTCTGGTGAAGTGAACATGGTTGGTTTTCCCTACGAACTCGGTCAAAAGTCACCTGTAGGATGGGCACTCTTGCCCACCCTACAGGTCGCGAGTGACTCCTCGTTTTCATGAACCCTCGTCACCGCCTCAACAAAAACTCATGGCTATTGAGCAGCCCCCACGTGATGTCTTCCAGTGCAGCACGGCGTTGAGGCGACTTCTCCAAAAACAAGATCGTCTCGCGCAGTTCTTCGTCCGTCGGCGCGCGCGTTAGCATCGTCCAGAACAACTCGGTGATAATCTCGCGCGAGGGACGGTTTGAGTTGAGCCAGCCATCCAGCCGATTACCGTTCGTCGCCAGCATTCGGTTCACGAGTGAGCCGCTGACCAACTGAAAAGTCTGGCCGAGCGTGGTCTCGTCGGAACGTTCGCAGTCGCACGATTGGAGTCGCGGCGGCTTGCCGAATGCTTTGAGAAACCGGTCTGCATCAGAGGGACCAGCCTCACGACGTCGCATCACGCCGACACCGGGCAACTGAGTCGCACGCGGGCCGCTCGGGTAGCCACTGAAATCGAGCGGCACGTCGCAAACTTGGCTCGTCGCGTCGAGCAACTGTTCGGCCGAAAGCCGTCGCACGACTGACCGACTGAAGTTCACTTCATCCTCGCGATTGGTGTCGTTCGGCTCGGACGAAAGTTGGTACGTCTTCGAGTTCAGGATGACTCGCAGCAGACGACGCAGATCGAATGCCCGAACCTCTTCAAGGTAGCCCTGTCGCTCCGCGACAGGAAGCGCGGACGCCAGACGACCAACTTGCTCCGTTAACACTCTGGAATTGTTGGAAGTTCGTCCCACC
>JAYTXB010000313.1:0-2433 GCA_043743205.1 Schlesneria sp. | reverse complement strand
GAGCTTGGTTGAGGTGCGTTCCCAAGCTGGAGCTTGGGAACGAGACTAACACAGTGGCGTTCACACGAGTTGCCCGGCGATCGGTTCGCGGCGGCATTCGGGCTTCGTGATGACCATCTGCACCAGGCCGCAGTTCCGTTCCAAAAACGCTCCCTCGCAATAGCCGAGGTAGTACTCCCACATCCGGACGAAGCGTTCGTCGAAGCCGAGGCCGCGTACTTCATCGAGCCGGGCGCGGAAGCGATCACGCCAGCAACTCAACGTGCGTGCGTAGTGCGGCGCGAAGTCTTCCAGATGGAACAGCCGCAGGTCGCTCGCACGTGTGAGCGACTCGCACACCCGCGAGACCGATGGCAGGCAACCGCCGGGGAAGATGTATTTCTGGATGAAATCGACGCGACGGATGTAGCCCGCATAAAGTTGGTCGGCGATGGTGATCCCTTGCAGAACGAGCAATCCATTCGGCTTCAACAGGCGGCTGCACTGCGCGAAGTAGCCGTCGAAGAACTCGTCCCCGACAGCCTCAATCATCTCGATCGAGACCAGCTTGTCGTACTGACCTTCGAGGTCGCGATAGTCTTGCAGCAGCACGGTGACGCGATCGGCCAGCCCCGCGTCGGCGATCCGTCGCACGGCGAAGTTGTATTGCTCGCGCGAGATCGTGGTCGTCGTGATGCGGCAGCCGTAGTGACGTGCCGCGTGCAGTGCGAAGCCGCCCCAGCCGGTCCCGATCTCCAGCAGATGGTCTGTCGGCGACAACTGAAGTTTGCGGCAAATCCGTTCGTTCTTGGCGGTCGAAGCGTCAAGCAGCGTGCTGTCGGGGCCTTCAAACACGCCGCATGAGTACATCAACGTCTCATCGAGAAACAGTTGGAAGAAGTCGTTGCCGAGATCGTAGTGCGCGGAGATGTTGCGGCGGCTACCCGACTTCGTGTTGCGATTGAACCAGTGGGCGAGGTGTCGCAACGGCTCGGTGATCCACGCCAGTCGCGACGGTCGGGCCGCGAGCAATCTCGCATTCACGACCAGAATGCGCACCAGATCGGCGAGGTTCTCGCAGAACCAGTCTCCGTCCATGAATGACTCGGCAGCACCGACATCGCCCCCGAACGTCGCACGCCGATAGAACTGTGACCGAGCGACGACGAGGGACGCCCGCAGCGAACAGCTCTCTGTCTGCTGACCGAACGTGCGCGACGAGTCTCGGTCAATGAGCGTGATCTCACCGTGCGCGAGTTGCTCCAAGCGAGCCAGCAATGCGCGACGCCCCAGCCACTCCAACCAAGTGTTGTGCAACCTGTGCCGGGTGCGCGCGCCGGGCTTGGCCAAGACTTCCGAAGTCTGATGAGCGCCATGTTCAACGGTGTTTAGTTTGAGATCAGTCGTCATGTCGCCTTGGCCTCGGAATTTGTTCGTTCGGGATGAGGAAAATACGGCGCACGCTTCCACCACAGTCGCAGTGCTTGCCAATAGATGCCCGCCATGACTTGCAGCGTCATCAGCGGATAAAGGAGCAACGCTCGGGCGAGCGACCACGACGTGATCTCGCGCCGTTGCAGCATCAGCGTGGCATCGAAGTACGCCACGTTGGCTCGCCAATTTTCGGCGTGCAGCGTGAGTTGCTGGCTTGGCCCCACGAGTTGCCAGTAGTACTGAACGCCCATCTCCATGAAGGGCGAGACGTGAAACGCCTTGTCGAACAGAAACGCCAGTCGCTGCGGGGAGCCGGGCGAGAGGGGACGCATCAGTTCCGAGTTGTCTCGTAGGATGGACGCCTTGTCCGTCCGATCCTCAGAAGTCGGACGAGGCATCTGATCGTCCGTGGACGGACGAGGCGTCCATCCTACGTTCTGCTCTGGCGCGTCGCTGCTCGTCGCAGGCAACACGTAGCAGTGCCGTTCGCCCCACGGCGTGTTCGACACTTCCGCGACGACCGCTTCCAAGTGTTCATCCTCGGGATCGAAACAGAAGTAGACGCTCAGTGGGTTGAAACAGTAGCCGAAGTAACGGAGGTGAGTCAGCAGTCGGATCGGTCCCAGCGGACGGCGTCCCGTTCGCGCTTCGACCAAGGCCCGCACGGATTCACTGAGCGGAACGGCCGTGTCACCAAAATGGTCTCGCCGCCGAAACGTCGCCACGTTGAACCGCTCGCAAGACCACAGCCAACGCTCGCGAAACAACGTCGGCAGTTCATCGAGGTCGAGGTACATCAGGAACAACGACTGACGAAACTGATGCGCTACAGGCGTCAGTCTTCGATGTCGAACCGTTCCTTCGTACAGGCAACTTTGCATGGCCGCTTTCGTTGTTTCGATTCAGGTTCTGGGGTCGGGCGTTGGCTTAGAAGCGGCGCATCAATCACTGTCGGAGTTTGGTGAGCCGGGTGCCGTGAGGCCCCGGACTGTTCGGCGAAGTACCCGGGGCCTCACGGCA
>JAYTXB010000312.1:0-4284 GCA_043743205.1 Schlesneria sp. | reverse complement strand
TGCCGTGAGGCCCCGGGTTCTTCGCGAGATTCCAGAGTCCGGGGCCTCACGGCACCCGGCTCACGGGACTTCTGTTGGAAACATCAACTCTCTCTTTGATTCTCTCTGACGATAAGCTTGGGGGTTACGAGATTCCTCACGCCGATGATTTGGCGAGTCGGTTCAACCCTCACGAACTGCAACCTCCATCAACAGAAGTTACCTACGCGACACCCGCTCGGTGAGTAGCCTGTCCGCACGTTTCGCCGGAACGGTGCGGGCTGATGGGTTGAGGCTGAGGGAGTCACTGCAATCGTCACAACCGCAACCAGCTGATCGCAAACCGTTCTCGTGCAAGCGACTTTCATAGCTGCGTTCACGTGGCAGGGTCTCGCGGTTCGGCGATTACTGCCTGTTTCGCCAGTCGTTTGGCTCAGCACAATTTTGACGATAGCCCAAGAGAACTGAACGAGTCGTGGGGAAACCGTCGATTGCATTGGTCGAATCCAGCCGGTTAGACTTAGCCGCATCGCTCAGGATGCCGAGCGTTTCAGACGTGCATGAGGCTCGATCTTCACCGACATCTCCACTGCGGAAACCTGCCTTATGAGTTATTTCTTGCTTACCGGTGCGACCGGTCTGCTCGGGAACTATCTGCTCCGTGACTTGTTGCTCGCCGACGTGCCTGTGGCCGTAATTGGTCGATCCAATCGGCGACAGTCCGCTCGACAACGGATTGAAGTCGCCATGTGCGGCTGGGACGCCGAGGTCGGACGTGCCTTGCCTCGCCCCGTGGTGATGGAAGGCGACATCAGCCAGCCCGACTTGGGCTTGAACGCGAACGACGTGCGCTGGGTGGCCGAGTATTGCTCGTCCATCATCAACAACGCCGCCAGCCTGACGTTTCATTCGACCAGCACTGAAGGCGAGCCGTGGCGTTCCAACGTCGGCGGAACTCGCAACGTGTTGGACTTCTGCCGCACGACGGGCCTCCGACAGTTCCATCACGTCTCAACCGCTTATGTGGCCGGGCTGCGTCAGGGGCGAGTCTACGAATCCGAACTGAACGTCGGACAAAAGTTCTCGAACGATTACGAGCGCAGCAAGCTTGAGTCCGAGACGATGGTGCGCAACGCCGACTTCATCGACACGCCTACCATCTTCCGTCCGGCCATCATCATCGGCGATTCGATGACCGGCCTGACCACGACCTATCACGGGTTCTATGCGGCACTCAAGCTGACGCACACGATCACACAGGCGTTTCCGCGTGACATGACGGGACTCGTCGGAGATCAGCCTGTCAGACTGACGCTGAACGGCACCGAGACCAAGCACTTGGTTCCGGTCGATTGGGTGTCGGCCTTCATGGCTCACGTGCTAACTCACCCACGGTTGCACGGTCAGACGTACCACCTGACGCCGAAGCATCCGGTCACGACGAGACTCATCCGTGATGTTCTCGAACAGACGACCGGCACTTACGGATCGACGCTCGTCGGACCAAACCAACAACCGGGCGATCCCACGGAAGCGGAGCGGCTCTTCTACGAACACATCCGCGTTTACAACTCGTACTGGAAGATGGACCCGATCTTTGATCGGACCAACACGGAAGCGGCGGCACCTCACTTGGCCTGTCCGCATGTGGGACGTGACCTGCTGACCAAGCTCTCACGGATCGTGATCGATGATGGCTTCCCAGAACCGAGCAAGCGTCCCGTCGTTCCGGAGTTCGACGTGGTCGAATTGCTGACCCCGTTGCTGGAACAGACGGATGTGCATCCACCCCGATCGTCCGACGAACGATTGTTGGGCTTGGATGTTTGCGGACACGGCGGCGGACAGTGGCAAGTCATCGTTCGCGGTGATGAGATCGTCGGCGTTGAGACCGGTCTCCACGAAGACCGCTTGGCCACGTGTCGGCTCAACGTCGAGACCCTCGCGTCGCTCGCTCAAGGAGAACGCAACTGGGAAGAGGCCTTCGATTCGGGAGCAGCCGTGATTCAAGGCAACGGCCGAACCTTGCATCAGTACGCCAAGCTGCTCGAACAGATGCTCGAGCAGACCGTCAACTGACACGTTGATGGACAATGCTCGACGACCAGCTTCTTGATCGTCCGTAACTCGAGGACTTTCGCAGCGGGGCCGGTGATTCACCGGCCCCGCTGCTTTTGTTTGTAGACAATGCGGCGGCGGTCGAGTTCAGTTCAAATCGCAATCTGAATGGAGGTCAGTCGAGCCGTATTGGCTGATCTCACTCACGTTGACGGTTTCCGGCTTCGTGCCGTCATGAGCGACACATTTCCGAGAGATGGACGTAAGGCACCTGTACTTGGAGCGATAAGCCGGAGGACTTACGTCCACCGCTCGGAAAGACTCAGTCAGGCCCGGCCGCACGAAGTCGGGCGTGGGGCCAATGTCCGAGACGCAACCTCTTGGGCGCTCGTCCGTCCGTGTACGATCCGAGTCGGTCGGGACAGGAACGGGGCCGTAATAATTTTCCGAACTGAGCGACTCGTTTAACCGCGTGGGCAACGCCCCGCGCGCTGCGGCAAAGTTGGAATGACTGTCCCATCGACGCGCGGGGCGTTGCCCACGCGGTTAAACGAACTTTTCAAACCGGAAGGTGATTGCGGCCCAGTTCCTTACTGAGGTCCGACAGATTGCGGCGTTTCCACGTCCACGATTCGCGCAGAGGGGCGTGAGAGATCGACGATGAGGGGAGTTGAGGTCTCGGCCTTGCTTACGTTGCCGGCGGAGTCGCGGGCCATCACACGCAGGAACAAGTGCGAAGGGACACCGGGGCCAACTGACCAGTTGAAGCTGCCGTTATCTTCCTTCCAGGCACTGATCGGCTCCCACGGGCCGTTGCGACTGGCGGCGTAGTAGAGCGACACCGACTTCTCGGCCGGATGATCGTCCTGAATCCGCCAGCGGATTTGCAGATGGTTGGCGTTCGCCCCTTGTCCCTGTTGGACCGGCAGCATCTCGACCACGGGCGGAGTCTGATCGACGGCGACGACGATCGACGGGGCCTCTCCCAGTACGGGCGGCTCGTTGACGAGGCCCGCGCCGCTGCGAACTCGAATCGAAAAGCCGTACTCACCGTCTTGAGGAACTTCGACATCGAAGGGACTGCGTTGATCGGGGTCTTCGCCGTACTTCCACCACTTGCGACCGTTGTCTTGCGTGATGAACAGTTCCACTCCGCCAATGCCCGAGGGACCGACATCATCGACCTTGTAGCCGACTTGAAACTTGCGGGTGTTCACCACGCGCTGTCGCCCAACCACCGTTCGCGGCAGTTGCATCGGTTGAACCGGAACCGGTTCCTGATTGCTGGACCAACGATCTTGCGTGATCTCGGGCTTCGTCGCGGCATGACCTGAAACGAACCGTTCAGGGGCACTCGGTACGGAGGTGGTTCCAAACGGCGTGATGACCGGGCCGTTGTACGCTCCATTCGTTTGAGGCAATTCCACTGACTGAGCAAATGCCGGCGGGCGCGACTCGGCCAAGTCATCCGGCAAGAAGCGTTGCGCCGCAGGAGCTTGTTGAGGATTCAATGCGGCTCGTTCGCCATCGTCGTCCAAGCCCGCGATGGGGACACGACGAGCGGGCTTTGGCTTTGAGATCGGTTCACCGTCGGCCGCGATCTGCAGGTGCGCTTCACTGCGTCCGACATTGGTCGCACTGTCGGCAATCGTGCCTCGCACTGTGACCTTGCCGGGCTGAGCGACATTCCACGTGGTCTGACCGCTGGCGCGCGGAGCGACTTCCACCGTGTCCCAAGCTTGGCTACCGGGTTGAAAATACTCCAGCTTCAGCGTCGAGGCATCGAGGTTGGCATCGGCCGCCTGCCACGAAAGTTGAACCTTGCCTGGTCCGACTTGCTGAAGCTTCACGTCCAACAGTGGCTGAGCCGTATCAACGACAACGATCAATCCCGTCTCGTAAGTGCCGACTTGTGGATGAAGTTGGTTGCGACCGTCGAGTGTCTTCACAGAGAACCAATACTCGCCGTCGTTGGGAGCTTCGTACTCAAACTTTCCACCGTCCGGGGCCAGTGTTTGAGCCAAGTTCCAAGTCAGACCGCGATCGGACGACACATGCAACTGCAACTCGCGAGCGTTCATACGCTGGAGCGCCGAGGAGTCAAATTTGAAGGGGATGCGGAAGCGAGTCTTGTTGGTCGCGATCGGCTTGGGCAACGGAGCGGCCAGCGCTTCGCCGTTCGCCAGCCACAGGCCGGTCAACGCCAACATCGCCGTGATTCGGCCGTCCATGCCGTCCTCCATCATC
>JAYTXB010000311.1:0-11723 GCA_043743205.1 Schlesneria sp. | reverse complement strand
CGACCCCCTGTTGGAATTCGGTGGACGTGTCTCCGGCTTGAGCGGTAACAATCTCAAATCGGCCCTCGCCAACCCCGAGAAGCAGTTGATCCTCGATTCGCTGGAGTCGCATGGCTGGAACCGCCAAGACACCGCCGATGCTCTCGGCATCAACCGCACCACGCTTTATAAGAAAATGAAGAAGTACGGCATCAGCTTCGAGAAGCAGTTGATGCTGTCGTGAGCAAGAGTGGGGAGTGAATGGTGGATCGAGGCGTTGTTGCCCGCAATGCTCACGATCACGGACCACGCAATCTGATCTCAACACAGCCTTCGATCGAACTGATCGAAGGCTGTGTTCGTTGGGAGACGGGCAGCGGCTTTGGCACGGTTCTGTTGTGACCTGTCTATTCCGGCTATCGTGGTGCCCGAGCCACAATGGGCAGGGACGGAGGCAAGCGGCAGGAGCTGTTATACCTCGATGTAGGATGGGCACTCTTGCCCGTCAGGTTTGAAGACAAAAACCAGGACGGGCAAGAGTGCCCATCCTACGGGGCCATTTCATGTTGCCGATCGCCTTGGCGGCGAGTGCCTCCATCGTGAATGACTCGCGCGGAACGTAAAGGGAACAGCATGGCACGCATTTTGATTGTCGAAGACAGCGTGACGCACGCCGAGCAATTGCAGGGGTTACTGGTCGAAGCGGGCTACGACACGACGCTCGCCCGGGATGGCCTGGAAGCGCTGCAATTGTTGTCGCAGGCACAGCCCGACTTGATGGTGGCCGACTACATGATGCCCGAGATGGACGGTCTGCAATTGATCGAGACTGTCCGCACCAACTACCCGCGCATCCCTTCGATTCTGGTGGCAGCACGCGGAAGCGAGGACATCGCGGCGGAAGCTCTGCAACGCGGAGCGGCCGGTTACATTCCGAAGCGACGCATCAGCTCCGACCTGTTACGCACGGTACAGAAGCTGTTGGGAGCTTCGTCCATTTGCCGCCATCACCAACAACTCGCCGCCTGCTGTGTCACTGCAGAATGTCAGTTCGTGTTGACGTCTAATCCCGAGTTGCTGGCCCCGCTGGTGGCGCTGTTTCGTGAAACGATGACGAAGTTGCAGATGGCCGATGACAGCACGCTGATCCGCATCAGCGTCGGTCTGACCGAGGCCCTCGACAACGCCCTCTTTCACGGCAACTTTGAACTCAGTTCCGATCTGCGTGACGGCGATGGACTGGCATGGCGCGAGGGAATCAAAGCGCGACGCAATGAGTCGCCGTATCAGGATCGCAAGATCTACGTGCAGAGTCACATCACGCGCAACGAGGCTCGATTCACGATCCGCGATGAGGGACGAGGCTTCGATCCCAGCACACTGCCCGCCACTCCCGATCCCGCGCATCTCGAACGCTCCAGTGGTCGCGGCATCATCCTGATGCGTGCGTTCCTCGACGAAGTCACGTTCAACGCGACCGGTACAGAAGTCACACTGGTGAAACGCCGCGCGGTGTGAAGTTGGGCCGTACTCGTTTAGACCCCGCGCGGGATGAATTGAGGCCTTGGCGAGCCGCACGCCGTAAGGCTGCGGGTTCTTGATCGCCGCAGGATACCCGCAGCCTTACGGCATGCGGCTCGCCTAAAGCACATCACTCGTCGCCGCGCGAGGTAGAATCGCACGGATGGCAAGGCCGGGGCACGGATGAGAGACGAAGCGAGGAGGACCGGGCGGCGTTCTCTGGGCTGCGGCGGATGTTCACTGACGGCGAGCCGATACTTGGTGCGCCCCAAACTGAATCTCTGCGTGCGAGGTCTCAGTTCTTCATCCAGTGGCTCAGCTCTTCAGTATTTTGCCCGCCAGCATTTTGCAAAATCCGGAGCCAGCAAAATGCTGGCGGGCAAAACGCTGAAGACGCGGAGGCGGGACTCTGAAGGGTTACGACACAACCTCGCCCGTTCTACTGAGACTCACTTCTGCTAGCACTCAAGTCAGTCCCTGCTGTTTGCGGCGGAGAATGCTGAAGAGGTTGCGGTACGGGCGCGATGAGGTGGTCTCGGGGGCGGCTTCGGACGCGGACAGATTCAATTCGACACTCGCAGTGGCTGCGGTGGCGGGACGTTCGCAGACGGCGATGGCAGTCTCCGTGGAAGCCTCTTCGCGGGAGACTGCTGAGGAGGTCGAGTACTTCGTTCGCTCGGTGTCGAGCAGCGTCCGGAGTTGCTCGACGGGCGAGCGGAGGCGTGAGGGCAAACCCATCGTTTGTTGAAGCTCTTGGACCAGTTCACAGACTTCGGCTCCCAGAACTTCTTCGAGCCGGTCTGTGGTGGACGCCGCACTTTCGTGGTCATCTCGTTCACGGCTATCTCTCTCGCGCGTGGCGTCCTCAGAGTATTCTGCGACGAGTCCGTAGCGGAGATGGCTTGAATCCCACGCGGTCTCATCAGCCACTTGAGGAAGCCGTTCGTGCAGTCGTGCGCAGGCGGCGGCAAAGTCGATGTCAGGCTTCGAGAGATTCGCTTCAATGGCGTTCGCTTCCGCCATGACGGACTCGATCACTGTGGTCTGGACTTCATCCATCGAATCGCTGATTGCTCCGACTTCGATGGTCATCGCCTGTTGAGACACTGCGATGTCATCGGTCGTTTCTTCGCGAGAACGCTGCTGTGCCGAGACGAAGGTTTGGGCAACGGATTGATCGTGACTGGTCTCGACCGTGATCGCGAGTCCAGAGGCGATCGGAATTGGGGCGACTGCCGTACTCGCGGTGAAAGCGGCCTCTGTGACGACTGGCGATTCGACCGGTCCCAAGCCAGCATCAATCGCTGCGTAACGATCCAGCACGAGTTCTTCCGTGAAGCCGCGCTGCACCGGAAACCGAGTTATGAGGATCGTAATCGCCGCGAGCGGGTCGTGAACCGCAGGCTCGATCGCCGCCATTTCGTCGAGACACTCTTCGTCGATCTCTTCAGTGAACACCTCGTCATCGGCTTCGTAGCCGAACTCGCAGACGGAGTCGCATCTACACGCGGTCGTCTCTTGGGACGACAGGATCGACTCGGCGTGAACGGCTTCGTTTTGAATGCCATCCTCTCCATTCGCTTCGTGAGCACGACTCACTTCAAGCTGTGGCACCGAAGTCGAGATCGGTTGTGACTGCGGCATTGAGTTGGGAAGGTCCGCGCCGATCTCGAAGGACTCGACGGAGGAGTGACGATCTCGCGCGAGTCGATCTTCAAACGAGAACTCGATGTTCGCGGCCTCCGACGTGTGAGCTGCGATATCCGCATCCGCATTCTCGGTTGAAACGCTGCGCTGGCGTGCTGGCTCGAACGTCGAGGTCTCATTCCAGTGAAGCGGCAACTGCCGAAGATCGTGCAGGGCCTCGCGAATGATCGCGGGAGGAACCGGTTGTTGCTCAGCAACGTAGGCCAGCAGCAGCGCGTGATCGCAGAGTTGGTTGATGCAGCGTGGGACTCCATCGGCGGCGCGGCTCACCAGATCGAGCGCCTCAGACGAGAAGATCTCTTCCGTCCGACCTCCCGCCCAAGTGAGACGATAGTCGATGTAGTCGAGTGTCCCGGCGCGGTTCAATGTTTCGAGGCAGACGTGAGCGCGAATCCGTTGGTTGAGTGCTTCGAGCCCCGGACTCGCCAACGTTTCTTCCAAGCCTAATTGCCCAACGAGAACGAGGCGCACGAGCGGTCGGCCCTGCTCGGCAAGGTCCGACAGAATTCGCAGCTCTTCGAGCAAGTCTTCCGAAAGTTGATGAGCCTCGTCGCAGATCAAGACGAGTGCCTCGCGCTGTGGTCGCAAGGCTCGAATGGCGGGGATCAGTTCGAGTCGCAGTTCCTGCTCGTCCTGTTGACGGTAAGCGTGACTGAGTTCGCACAGAATGGTTTGCAGCAGTGCGCGTCGTGTGAGAAAGCTGGCGTGACGGAGCAGCACCGA
Source organism: Schlesneria sp. (assembly GCA_043743205.1). Taxonomy (GTDB): domain Bacteria; phylum Planctomycetota; class Planctomycetia; order Planctomycetales; family Planctomycetaceae; genus Schlesneria. The sequence continues at coordinate 7,793 of JAYTXB010000311.1, read as the reverse complement.
TTCAAACGGACTCCCGAGTTCGCTGCGCAGCCGCTCACACAACAGCGTCTTGCCGGTCCCCGCCGGAGCCGACACGATCGCGATCCCCTGCCCTTGCTCGATGCAAACCACGGTCTCATCGAGTGCCGCCTGGATCGACTCCGATGCCAAGAAGCAATGAGGATCAGGGGTCGCTGCAAACGGGCGACGCTTCAGACCGAAAAACGATTCATACATGAGCATCATCCCCATCGACATCACAAAGTTTCGCCGGGCATTCGCTGATGCGTCGCGCGACAGCCAGCCACATGACCTCGCTCGTTTCCCGAGGCGACTGATCGGAAGACTGATCGAACTGGCACGGTGAGCGACTTGAACACAACCGCTACGTCCGACGCATCGCGTGTGATCGTCAAGGTTGGTGCTAGAGCTGGCAAACCTTGACGGTCAGGAGAACTTCACGCATTCCACGATCGGGGAATGAACGGACGGATTTTGCCAATGCTCGCGGCGTGAGAGCGGAATGCGTGAGAGCGGAATGTGTGCGAGCCGTTGTTAGGCTTCACGTGGTCAGGGTTGACGGTGGACACACCACGCGAATCTCAGTCATGGAATGCCTCGCCTACGTAGCTCAGGCATTCCATGACTGAGATTCTCCGTTCAACGTCTCGCCTCCATCCGCGCGAGGAATCGTCGCGAGCGGCCGGCAATCGGCAACGACTCGTCATCGCTTCGGGGAATCGGCTCTTGTTGATGAGGACTCGCGGACTGACATTAGGCGGTACTTCCTCTTCTGTGTGGCAGCTCGATTGCGCAGCCAACGAAAACGAGCCGCCTCTGCTTGACTTGCGTCAGACAGAGGCGGCTCTATTGAAACGGCTCGGTTTCGTCACCGTCCGTGGGAGGATGCTCCCGCTCGCCGACGCTCGGTCGGCCTGTTGACTCACTGTCTGAAGAATGGGCACGCAGCTTGGGCTCACCAACCTGCTGGTCCTTATGCCGCTTCGCTCATCGAACCATCATCGTCTTCATAGACGAGGTAATAGACGCTGTTGGAACACTCTGCGAGCAGCGCTTTGATCGTTTCACTCGAAATGTCATCGCTGATCTGTTCCAGCGTGGCGATGACCTTGTCCACTTCGTCGCTGGAGATTTCTTCGTACTCTCCGTCGTGCATCTCACTCACCGGGATGACCTCCATGTCTGAGCCGAACCTTGTGGTTGTTGTTCGCGACGCGGGTCAGTACGTCCACTGCCCGACACAGTTTCGACTGTGCTATGGCAAGCTGTCGCGAGCCTGTTTGCTCCGTTCGTTCGTTCGGCAGGGAGAGTATCGGCGATGCACAGCGCGAGCATGAACGAGACCTGAGGGTCGCAAGCGGCCAGCTCTCCCCACCGCAGCAGTCTCAACGAAATCGTTAGAGTTTGACTCACGAGGATCAGTGAGAGGACTTGGTCGCACCCGGCTTGGAATCGGCGCATCAACAACGGGTCGGGATTTGGTGAGCCGGGTGCCGTGAGGCCCCGGACTGCTCGACGAAGAACCCGGGGCCTTACGGCACCCGGCTCGCCTCGATCATTCTGTCGTAGCCACGCTCGCCGAGAGCGTGGGGCTCACGAATCAGGCTGTTTTTCCCACGGTCTGGCGACCGTAGCTACCTAAAGCAAGTACGATTGGCCTTACGGCACCCGGATCGCCTCGATCATTCCGATTGATGACGCCAGTCCTTGACCGTCGATTACTTCTTCACGGTCGCTTTCTTCTTGGCAGGCGGCTTGCTCGCCACTTTCTTCGTCACCTTCTTCTGGGCGGGCTTCCCCGCAGTCGCCTGCTTGGTCGCGGCGGTTCCTTGAAAAATCTGGTCCCAGCCCGAGACAAACTTTTTGTTCGAGCCGGTGTGAACGGTGTAGCCAGTCATGATGAACCTCTCTGAAGTGACGAGTCGATACGATGAACCAAGCGAGTTGGCGATTGGCGAGTCGGCAGGAATCTATCGTTGATCGTGTTCGTCAGCGAGCGTCCCGTCGCTCTGGCAATCCCCGTGATGCCGCGTGCCCACTTCGGACCTCAATTTTTTCCCCTCTGCGGTCACTGCCGTTCTCGCCTGGCAGTGTCTCGCGAGGGATGGCAAGTCGGCTGGGGTCTGGCTTATGATCGGCTGGCGTTCAAGCCATTCATTTTCAAAATTCGTTCTGCCCGGCGTGGCTGTTTCATTCGCAGTTTGTTCCCTCTCGCCGACTCCCCGTTTTGTTTTGGAGCGTTTCATGATCTGCATCTCCGTCACTCCCGAATCACGCCAACTCGCCAAGGTCGATATCTACAACGCGGCTAATCAGTGTGACATTGTGGAAGTCTGCCTCGACCGACTTCACAAGGAACCGGACGTGAAGGACATGCTTGAAGGATCGAAGAAGCCAATCCTCGTCTCCTGCCGACAGCAGGAAGAGGGCGGCAGATTTGAGGGGACCGAAGACGAGCGGATGGCTCTATTGCGACAGGCAATTCTCGCCGGTCCGGCTTACATCGAACTCGATCCGATCACCGCGCAAAAGATTCCGCGTTTCGGCAAGACTCAGCGTGTCATTAGCTTCGCGAGTCTCACTCGGCCCTTGAGCAACATCGAGGAGGCATTCGATGAGGCTGTTCGCTGTCGGGCGGATGTCATCAAGTTCACTTGGCCGACCGAAACGCTCGAAGCGGCGTGGCCGCTGCTAGCCTCCGTCAGTCAGAAGCGGGCGCTGCCGGTGGTGGGACTGGGCCTCGGGCGTTGCGGGCTGACCTTCTCACTGCTCGGTCGCAAGTATGGGTCGCCTTGGATTTACGCGGCGCTCGAAAAGGGAATGGAAGCGTTTCCGGGGCAGCCGACGGTGGGTGATCTCGACAACATCTATCGTTGGCGCGAAGTCGATTCCAAGACGCGTTTCATCGGGATCGCCGGTTCTGATTTGGCGGAGCAGGCCACGTCCAAGATCATGAACGCGGCGTTCGACAAGCTGGGGATGAACATGCGTTGCCTGCCTCTGGAGTTCAAGTCGCTCGATCAGATCCCCAAGATGCTCGACATCCTCAAGATTCCGGCCATCATCGCGACCGCGTCGATGGGGCGCCGCATCATGGGCTTGGCGACCAAGGGAGATGAAGTGGCGATGGCCTCGCAGATGGCGGATGTCATCATCAAGCAGCCCGATGGCTGGCAGGCTCACAACCTGATCTGGAAAGCGGCACTGCGGGCGCTCGAAACCAAGATCGGCAAGAAGACGCCGGAAGACCGGCCACTTGATCGCAAAAACGTGATCATTCTCGGATCGGGTGGCATGGCGATCTCGCTGGCGCACGGCATCAAGAAACGAAACGGCCTCGTCAGCATCACGTCGGGTGATGATGTGGAAGCGCAGAAGATCGCTCAGTCGGCAGACATTCGTTTCGTTCCAAATGCGAGCATGTATGAGACACTCGTGGATGTCATCGTCCTCACCGTTCCCAACATGGACTACGGCTCGAAGAAGTCGGCGATCAACCCCTCGATCCTGCGCCCCGGTATGACAATCCTCGATCTCAGTGAACTCCCCGCCGATTCTCCGCTGACGACGGAAGCCCGCGAGCGGGGCTGTAAAGTTGTCGAGCCAGCCGAAGTCTTCGCCGACTACATCGGCACGCTGTTCAAGTCCCTCACCGGACAAGAACTGCCCGCCGACGCCTTCGCCACCGGGCTGACCGAGTAGAGGCGGCTCCGTGCGAAAGTGTGGGCCGGGTCTCGCGTCACTGCGGCCCGAATGGGGCGGTAGTTGCAGCTCGCCAGAGTGCGGGCGGGACGATCTGTAAGCCCCCGTGTTGGCGAACGCAGTGACTTTCGTTGTCTCCCAAGGAAACTGCTCCGATGAGTTCCCCCGCATTTCTTGGACTCGGTGAATTGCTGTGGGACTGCTTTCCCAACGGTCGGTTGCCGGGAGGAGCTCCGGCCAACGTCGCCTTTCACGTCCAGCAACTTGGCCTCAGCGCCGCGACCGTCACGCGCGTCGGTTGCGATCCGCTGGGCGATGAGATTTGTGAGTTCCTCCAATCGCAAGGCCTTAGCCTCGACCTTGTGCAACGTGATCCGCTGCATGGCACGGGCACGGTCACCGTCGAGCCAACAACCTCGGGAACGAGCTACACGTTTCTGACCGATTCCGCTTGGGACTTTTTGGTGCCGCAGCCGGAGTTGATCGCAGCGATGCAGTCCGCGCGCGCCGTTTGCTTCGGCACACTCGCGCAACGCTCGGATGTCAGTCGCGAGACCATTCACGCCTGCCTTGAGGCGGTGTCGAGCGATTGCCTCGTTGTTTATGACATCAATCTCCGGCCGCCGTTTTTTGAATGGGATTGGATCGAGCGATCACTCCACCACGCAAAGATCGTCAAGCTGAATGACGATGAGGTGCGAACGCTGTCACAGATGTTTCCCACTGGCCCAACAAGCGATCTCGGCTATGCGCGCGACTTGCTGGCCGACTATCCGAAGTTGGAGTTGGTCTGCATCACGCGCGGAGCCAACGGGTGTTTGGCCGTGAGTCGCACCGAGGTCGTCGATCTACCGGGGATCGCCGTGCAAGTGGTCGATACTGTTGGCGCGGGAGACTCCTTCACCGCCGCTCTAATCCAGACGCGATTGGCTGGCTGGCCACTGGCCAAGTCGCTGGCGTTCGCCAACCGAGTCGGCTCGCTCGTCGCCAGCCGCCCCGGTGCAATGCCGATCCTGCGCGACGAACTTGCGGCACTGCGCCACGAGTTCGAGTGAACTATGGATCGAGCTACACGGTAGGGCGAACGCCATGAATTGTCAGACCGCGATGTAGGATGGGCACTCTTGCCCGTCCGGGTTTCTGTCTTCAAGCCGTGACGGGCAAGAGTGCCCATCCTACAGGGACATTTCTTCTCGCCGCACGATCACCGCGAAATCAGTCGCCATGCGCTGCGGCCTTCATCCGTGCTCCGGCCCTGCCATTCGTGCGATCAAATCAAGAGCGAGGGATCGCACGGATGGCAGGGCCGAAGCACGGATAATGAAGATGATGATGAGGGAGGCCAGACCTCACTTCGCCAAGATCGTGTCGAGCCATTGATAGGCTGCGAGACGTTCGGCTTCTGGGAAGTCGTGCGGTGCGTCGGGGGTGGCCAGTTTGAGGCGGCTGATGTTTTTCTTGGCATCGTCGGTCTCGAACAGGGCATAGACTTCGCTCGCTTTGGTGAAGGCTTTGCGAACGCCCCCCACGTCGAAGTTGCTGTCGTTGACGGGTGAGTTCGAGAAAAAGCCGCGCGGGGCGAGGACGCCGAGAATCTCATAGAAGTCGAACGGAATCTTGTCGGCGTTGTTCTCGTACACGTCGCGGATGCGAGGCATGTAGCGGTCGCTCGTCCAGCCCGCGACCTTGCCGCCGTAGTAGTCGTGGAACGGCGTGAACCCGCAACTCGAGACGACCGCTTTGAGTCGCTCGTCGAACACAGCGGTGAAGAGCGAGTTGTGGCCTCCGAGGGAATGGCCGATCACACCGATGCGACTCCGATCCACTTCCGGCAGCGCTTCGAGCAGGTCCACCGCGCGCAGGTTGTTCCAGATCGCCTTCATCGAACCGCTGCCGTAATGCGCTCCCTTCACTTTAAAGTCGTAGCGGTACTCACCGAACGAGGGGTAATCGGGAACGATGCAGACGTAGCCTCGCTCCGCCAGTTCGTGCGCGTAGTGGAGCGACTTGAGGCCCCCCAATCCGGCAGGCTCATCCTTACCGACGTTGTTCGTTTGATGGAGGCACAGCATCGCGGGAGCCTGGCCATTTGCAGGCAACTCGCGCGGGATCAAGACCCACGCGGGAACGCGATCATCCGGTTCGGGCGTGAACCGCACCTTGCGTCGCACATACTTCGGTGTCTGTTCTTCACTGACAACTTCCAAATCGAGCGGCACACGGCGCGAGGCATCCGGCAGCGGTCCCATGACGAGCTGCATGTTGGCCTTCACGTGGCTGACTCGCACCGCCCAATCGGCCTGTGTGACAACCGGTCGCTCTTGGCCAGCAGCATCACGCACGACCAATAGCTTCGAGTGATCGGGATAGGCCACGACGGTTGGCTCCGCTGCGCTGGCCAAATTCATTCCCCACGACACGCTCGCGAGAGCGAGACACCATCGGACGAATCGTTGCATGGAAGACCTGCCTCTGTTTGAGAACCGTTTGCGTCCATCAGCCTGTTGAAAAAATAGCCCGATGCGTGAGCGCGGAACGGTGATGGTGTGAAACCATCGAGAAATACGTCCCTCGCTTACGCTTCGGGTTATTTCAAATGGGCCATTGAGTTTCTGGTGAGGCACGCGACTTCCGCGTGACGACTCACGTGGCATGAAGTAGAGTGTTCCCAGCACCTGTTTGGCAACCGTTCCAACCTCCAACTCAGTGACCACCGAAACGCATGGCTATCGAATTCAACTGCCCATACTGCACGTCTCTGATTCGTGTTCCCGACAGCGCCGGTGGTGGCAAGGGCCGCTGTCCGAAGTGTTCCACGAGACTCACGGTCCCCAAGGTCTCAATCCAGAAACGAGCGGCACCGTCGCAACCGGTCGAATCCAAGTCCGCCCGTCCGTCTGCTGCGGAACCGGGTTTTGTCCCGGTCGCTTCAAGGTCGCTCGTCTCGTCCGCCGAGGTCGAAGACCTTGGGATTAACTTTACGGACGCGACTGAGGAGCCTGAGGCCATCGTTTCGTCGGACCCATTCGATGCGTTCGCGGAATCGCCGGCTGCCGAGCGCGGATTTTCCACAGCGAAGTTGAAGCCGCGAAAGTCGGGTGGTGTTTGGAAGATTGTGGCGGTCACGGCACTGGTCGTCTGTGCTATCGCGGGCGTTGTCGCCTGGCAACTGTCGCTCGGCGACCGACTCAGTGGAGAGTTGATTGCCGAGACCGCCGAATCACTCGATCTGCCACCGGGATTGGTCGGCAAGTCGTCAATCGGACAGTCGTCCGAGCTGATTTCGGCGGTGTTGACCAAGTTGGAGAAGACCTCCGTCCCGCTCTCCAGCAGCCTGATGCAGGTCCAGTTGAGCGGCTCGCCTAAAGGGATTCTCATTCGGTTGAGTGCGGGGCCTCAGGCCCAGTTCTACAAGGTCGAAGTCCGGGACAACGCGGCCCTCAAGCTCTATCACGCGAAGCACACTGCGGCCCTCGAAGCGATCCGGATCCGCGAGTTGGAACAGGCGGCGACATCGTTCGCGGCGGCCTATCACCAAGTGATCACCAAGAAATCGGACACCTCAACACTGCCCGGATTCCGTGACACTCTCGCACTCCCCGCACTGGTGCGCGGTGTCGGACATCAGCTCATCGCGACTCACGGTAGAACTGCCTACCCGTGTGTATACGAAGACTATGAAGGGGCTTGGTATTTCCTGATGCCGCCTGACGTGAAGGACTTCCAAATTTCCGGTCGCAAACACGCGAACGGCTCCGCGCTCTTTCCGGGTTCGTTCAAGGTCATCGTGGCGGGTGAGGTCCGAAACCCGCTGAAAGAGAAACAGGCACCGTCGGACGACAATTGGTCCGACAAGTCGAAAGACAAGTCCAAGAAAGCCCGCCCAGCGTCCGAGGAACCGGAGGAAGAGATGGACTCGAAGAGCGATACGGGGCTGAAGCCGAAGAGTGAGTAAGTCAGTTCAGCCAAGAGATCACAACGCCTGCAATTCGTTATACCTTACGCGGGAAGCCGTGTCACATTTTCAAAGGTCTGAAAGTTGAGGGTGATCAGTGAATCGAGGGCGGGTTTGTGAGTTGTCGGGAGTTGTT
>JAYTXB010000310.1:0-5049 GCA_043743205.1 Schlesneria sp. | reverse complement strand
CATTGCCATGCTGACCTGATTCATCACGCACAGTTCGAGCAGCCTCCACAAACGACATGTGAGACAACGCGCTCAAAAACGTGATCGCATCGAACAGATTCGACTTCCCAACGCCGTTTGCGCCTGCAACACAGGTGAAAGGACCAAACCTCAGATCGACGTTCACTAGGTTCTTGAAGCCGTTGACTTTCAGTCGGGTGAGCATTTCGCCGCCTTTACACCGCACGAGAACTCACTACGGAATACCCAAAACCACACAAAGTCTCCGACTACTCAACCCTTCACCAAATCTCTCAGCACTTTGTGGAGGATGCCGCCGTGGCGGTAGTACTCGACTTCGACGGGGGTGTCGATGCGGCAGGTGGCGACGAAGTGGATCGCGGTGCCGTCGGGTTTGGTGGCCATGACTTCGACGGCCTGGAGCGGCTTGAGGTTGTCGTTGAGTTGGATGTCGAAGGTCTCGGTGCCGTCGAGGCCCAGGAAGTCGCGGTTCTCTCCGGTGCGGAACTGGAGGGGCAGGACGCCCATGCCGACGAGGTTCGAGCGGTGGATGCGCTCGAACGAGACGGCGATGACCGCTCGGATGCCCAACAAATAAGTTCCTTTCGCTGCCCAGTCGCGCGACGAGCCTGTGCCGTATTCGGAACCGGCGAGAACGACGAGCGTGGTGCCGTCGGCCTTGTACTTCATCGCGGCATCGTAGACCGACATCTGTTCGCCAGTCGGGAAGTACTTGGAGACTCCACCCTCGGTGCCGGGGCAAAGCAAATTACGGAGGCGGATGTTGGCGAAGGTACCGCGCGTCATGACTCGGTCGTTGCCGCGACGTGCTCCGTAGCTGTTGAAGTCGATCGGCTTGACGCCGCTCGCTTGCAGGAAGAGACCGGCGGGAGAACTGGCCTTGATCGAACCGGCCGGGCTGATGTGGTCGGTCGTGACGGAATCGCCCACCGACAGCAGGCACTTCGCGTCACTGATCCCCTGGATCGGCTTCGGCGTCACGGGCATGTCGATGAAGAACGGAGGCTCCTGTACGTAGGTGCTCTTCTCGTCCCACTTGTAGAGCGGGCCGGTCGCTCCGGTGATCTTCTGCCATTCGACGGGACCGAGCGCCGCGTGGCCGTACTCGGTGGTGAACATCTCGGGCGTGATCGACTTGGCGATGGTCTCTTCGATCTCTTTCGATGAGGGCCAGATGTCCTTGAGGTAGACGTCGGCCCCGGACTTGTCCTGGCCGAGCGGTTCGTGAGTCAGGTCGATGTCGGTCGTGCCGGCGAGTGCATAGGCCACGACGAGCGGCGGGCTGGCGAGGTAGTTGGCCTTCACCTGCGGATTGATCCGGCCCTCGAAGTTGCGGTTGCCTGAGAGGACCGCCGACACGACGAGGTCTCCTTCGCTGACCGCATGTGACACGGCATCGGGCAGTGGCCCGCTGTTGCCGATGCAGGTCGTGCAGCCGTAGCCGACGGTGTTGAAGCCAAGCTGATTCAGCGACTGATCGAGTCCCGACTTGGCGAGGTATTCGGTGACGACGCGGCTGCCCGGCGCGAGGCTCGTCTTGACCCACGGCTTGCTGGTGAGTCCCTTCGCCACGGCATTGCGAGCGAGCAAACCGGCCCCGAGCATCACCGACGGGTTGCTGGTGTTGGTGCAACTCGTGATGGCCGCGATCACGACGGCTCCGTGCTTCAGCTTGAACGGTTGTCTTCCACCGGTGACATCGACGCCATCCACTTCTGCTTCACTGGTTTCGATCGCGCTGTTGGTCGGTGGAGGCGGAGCACCTTCGTCCGTCATGGCCTCCCGCCTCGAACTGGCTGCGGGAGGCAGCTTGTCGAATGTTGTGACGAGATCGTGTTGCCACTGCGACTTCATGTCCTTGAGCAGCACTCGGTCTTGCGGACGCTTGGGTCCGGCGAGCGACGACTCGACCGTCGCGAGATCGAGTTCCAGTTTCGACGTGAAGCGTGGCTCGGGGGAACTCGCCGTGCGGAACATGCCCTGGGCTTTGTAGTACGCCTCGACCAGTTCGACCTCGGCGGCCGTGCGTCCGGTGCGAGTCATGAAGCGGAGCGTTTCGTCATCGACGGGGAAGAAGCCCATGGTGGCACCGTATTCGGGAGCCATGTTGGCGAGCGTCGCACGATCGGGGAGCGACATCGAATCGAGGCCGGGGCCGTAGAACTCGACAAACTTGCCGACGACGCCGTGCTTGCGGAGTGCCTGCGTCACGGTGAGAACGAGGTCCGTCGCGGTGGCTCCTTCGGGGAGCTTGCCGCTCACTTTGAAACCAACCACCTCGGGCATGAGCATGTAAATCGGCTGGCCGAGCATCACCGCTTCGGCCTCAATCCCGCCGACGCCCCAGCCGACAACGCCCAAACCGTTGATCATCGTCGTGTGGCTGTCGGTCCCGACCAGACTGTCCGGGTACGCAACGCCGTCTTTCGTCAGGACGACCTTGGCGAGATATTCAAGATTCACCTGATGCACGATCCCGGTGGCGGGCGGCACGACGCGGAAATTGCTCAAGCCCTGCTGTGCCCAGCGGAGCAACTGGTAGCGTTCGAGGTTCCGCTCGAACTCCAGATCGACGTTCTGCTGCAACGCCTCGCCGGTCCCAAAGTAATCGACCTGCACCGAGTGATCGACGACGAGATCGCACTGCACGAGCGGGTTGATCTTCTTGGGATCGCCTCCCATGCGGATCATCGCGTCACGCAAGGCGGCCATATCCACGACAGCGGGGACACCGGTGAAGTCTTGCAACACAACGCGACCAACCATGAACGGCACTTCCACCTGCTCGGGCTTGGCGGCGTTCCAGTTGGCGACCTGCGCGACATGCTCTTCATTGACGAGGAATCCATCGACATTGCGAAGACACGCTTCGAGCAGGACTCGCATCGAGTACGGCAGCGTCTCAATCTGACCGAACCCTTTCGCCGCCAGCTTCGGCAGCGAGAAGTACTTGAACTCGCCGCCACTCGTCTTGAGAACCGACTCTGTATCGAAGGGGTTGGTCGCCGCCATATCGCAAAATCTCCGCTAGAAAAGCCATTCATTTGTCAGAATTGGGACCGCTCGTGGGTCGGATCGTACCAGTCGCGCCGACGAGATTGAAGCGTTGGTCTGGAAGCGAGGATTGCGGCTCTGCGCACGAGCGAACTGCATCTAAAAAGGCTTCCCACAAGGAACGATCACGGGTGCAGAGCGCAACCAGACGTGGCACTCACTTGAGCGAGACTGACCGAGATCGCCGCATGGTGAACGGAGCCGACGGGAGAACGAGCAGCCCGCCGCTTCGTTTGACTGCTTCATCCGTGCTCCGGCTCTCCCATCCGTGCGGTTCAACTCATTCCGATCAGAGGGATCGCACGGACGGCAAGGCCGGGGCACGGATGAAATCCAAGACGTGCCGAGGGAGCGACCGCATTCAACGAGTACCGCTTCCCGGTCGGAGTCACGGACGTTCGACATCACGTCCGTTGTTACTCCGCATCACGTGTGTGGACGATCCGTGTCCGGCATCGCGACACCGATGTCGGCTCATTCCTCGATCACCGTCTCGGGGAGACCGTTGCTGTACGGGTCTTCGATGCGGCGGCGGACTTCACCCGAGAAGAGGTGCTTGGGATTGCGGATGGCATCGGGGAGATCGGGCTCCCAATGACGACGATCCAAGCGTTCGAGTGGGGGACCGAGCAAGCGCGATTGGACTCGTTCCAAACCGGCGTCCATTCCGGCGGGCTTGTCGTCTGGGTGAGGGACGATGTACGGCACGAGCGCGATGATGACTTCGTTGCGTGTCCGGATCACGGAGCGACGTTGGAACAGTCGTCCGACCAGCCAGAGGTCACCGAGATACGGAATCTTCGTTTGGACCTCGGTGTCCTCTTCCTTGATGAGTCCGCCGATGATCATGCCGTGTCCGTCAGCGAGCATCACAGTCGTCTCGACTTCGGTCGTGTCTTCTTGCGGGAGTCCGGCCGCGTTGATTTGGCCACCCGAGACCTCGGGTTTGACCTGCATCATGACGAGGCCCTCTTCGGTGATTGTCGGCGTCACGTCGAGGACCACGCCAACATCAAGGAAGTTCACGTTTTGCAGCGTGCTGGTTTGAGTCGTCGTTGTGACGAGGAAGCCTAGTTGCTGACCGATTTGAATCTTGGCGTGTTGGCCGTTCAAGCACAGCACCTGCGGAGTCGCCAGCGTTTTCGAGTCGGTGGAGACTTTCAGAGCTTCGAGCAGGGCATGGAAGTTGGCGCTGTCGATCCCGAAAAAGAACGCGGGGTTGGCCGCCGGCTTGGCAAGCCCTTTCGTTTCCAGCGTGATCTTGGTCCCGTTGATGTCAAAGATTTCCTTGAGGTTCACGCCGTGCAGGCAATCCGACTTGAGGCTGATCTGAAGGACGTGGGCTTCGATCAGGACTTGTCGCGGCGGGCGATCGACCTCGGTGATGTAGCCTTCAATGCGATTGACGTACTCGGGCAAGTCTTCGACGACGATCTCTTCGCGCGTCCGGCGGGTGTTCTTCGAGTCAATGACCGTCGTGACGGCATGACCGGCGGGAGACAACAGACTCTGCACGACCTTATCGACATCATCCGCCGAGATGTAATTCAAACGGAAGACGCGTAACACGACACCGCGCAGCTGGGGTGACGAACGGCTGTCTCCCGTGATCTTCGAGACGACGAGGATGTTCTTATTGCGATGCCAACTGTAACCGTTGACGGTCAGCAGCGCGTCGAGGGCTTCGTCGAGTACCACGTCGTTCAGAGTGACGGTGACGCGTCCTTCGACTTCGCCTCCCGCGACCAAATTCAAACCGTGCTGTTCGGCGATCAGGCTCAACACGACGGACAACGGTGCGTCTCGTACCGTGAGCGAAATCATTTCATCAGACTTCTGCGACGGACGGAGTTGAATCTTGGGCGTCCGTTCCGTCTCGGCAAACGGCAGCAGTGCTTGGCTTTTTGTGGCACCTTCCCTCAACAGGGGAACGAGTGGAGCCAGCGGGGTCTCCGCCGCCGGTTCGTCGAAGCC
>JAYTXB010000309.1:0-1725 GCA_043743205.1 Schlesneria sp. | reverse complement strand
ATCAGATCGCATACTTCAGGTAGGGTGGGCACTGCCCACCAATACACCTTTGATTGTGGTGGGCGATGCCCACCCTACATTAAATGTGCAAAGCCCCTCCGGCTTGACGGAGCTTTGGTTCGCGGCGGAGCCGCTTTTTCTTTCACTTCATCCAACCAACATTGAATCCAGAGACCATTGAGTCCATCAGCCGGTCTCGGTTCGGCTCGTTTCAAAGGCTGCGCCAAAGTCTCAAAGCTCCGTCGAGCCGGAGCAGTCCCAAAGTCAGATTCGTGGCTCAATGAAAGCCGTCTGTGGCCGAGGACCACTGCGTGATGGAGAGCGGCGGTTCGGAGACCGTGTTGCTGTTTGTGGTCGGGCTTGTCGGGCGGTTCCATTTCGGTAGCGAGGTCGGCAGCTTGACGATCGCGCCGATCTGGATCCGCTCGTGTTTCAAGCACTCGACGGTCGGGACCAGATGGATCGGCAGATGCTTGCTGTCGTGCGGATAGAACCGGGAAATTTGTTGCGGTGGCGGGACGTGCTCATCGCCGAGTCGGACGACTCGACACGTCAGCCGTTCCCAAAACGGAGCGAGCTGAACTTCGATGAGGTCTCCCGGTTGAAAGTCTTCCAGCCGAGTCTGCGGCACAAACAGTTCGACATGCAGCGAGTGCTCTTCGAGGATTGTGAACATGGTCTGCAAGAAGTCGGCTCCCTCACCCGTGAAGCGATGCCGCTTGACGACGACGCCATTGACGGGCGAACGGATTAGTAGGCGAGACTCTTCTGTGCGGAGTCGTCGCTGCTCTCCTTCGAGCGATTCGACTTCGGCCAACAGCGGCAACAGTTCATCGCGGCGCGAGACGGCTCCCGTTTGAGCGGCTTCAACCCGCTTCTCCCACGCCCCGAGCGCGAGCAACAGTTTGTCGAGCTTCTCACGTTGACCGAGTTCCTCGTTGCGCGCGTGTTGCACATCGTGCAGCGGCAGCATCTTCTTGGCGTGCAGTTCTTCATTGCGTTGCAACGTTTGCTGAAGCCCTTTCAGACGAGCCTGCTCCTGCTTGAACTGACCCCACTTCTCGAAGAACTCCCCTTCGGACTCGCCCGCGTCTTTGTCGTGCAGCGACAACTCCCACTTCATGCGCGAGATGCCCGCCTGCAACTTGGCTTGAGCCATCCGCAGGCTGTCATCGAGTCGCCCCAGATCACGGTCGATCTCGGTGCTGTGCAGCGTCATCAGCAGTTGGCCCTGCTTGACGGTCTGGCCTTCTTCGACGTGAACGAACTTCACTACGCCTGCGACGGTGCTCGGAACTTGAATTGGTCTCCCGGCAATCACGCCGTAGGCTGAGTAGTGAAAGAAGGCTTCAAACGCGGAGTGACCGCCCCAAGCGAGGACCGCGAAGACCATCGACACGACGAAGAAACGTCCGCGCGGTTGCTTCGGTGGTGTGACCGGTTTGACGGTCGGCGCGGCAGCGGAAGTGCGCGGAGGTTGAAACGCGCCGCTGCTGTATTGGAATCCCTGAAAGTTCGCGGGGCGAGGGCTTCCAGTTCCATGTCCGGCATCGGGACGAGCTTGTTCGACGTTCACAATGATTGAGCTTCAAAACGAGTGCGCGACGGACAATCCTTCGGCGACATGGCCCGCGCTGTGCCTCCCTGCCTTGTTGCGTTCTCGAAACATAGGTCGCGTTTTGGCATCGTCAAATTCTGTTTGAGCAAGTTCATCTGCTTTTGACG
>JAYTXB010000308.1:0-1038 GCA_043743205.1 Schlesneria sp. | reverse complement strand
TACTTCTCCAGCAGGATCGCGTTCGTGCAGAGATAGACGTACTTTTTGCGAGCGACCAGACCGGCCACGATCTCTTCGATCTGCGGGTGCAGCAGCGGTTCGCCGCCGGGGATGGAGACCATCGGCACGCCGCACTCTTCGACGGCATTGAAGCATTGTTCGGGGGTCAAGTTCCGGCGTAGCACGTCGGCCGGGTACTGAATCTTCCCGCAACCGGCACACGCCAAGTTGCAGCGAAACAGCGGTTCGAGCATCAGCACGAGCGGATAGCGTTTGACGCCGCGCAGCTTCTTGCCGAGGACATAACTCGCCACAGTCCACATCTGCGAAACCGGCACACCCATCGAATCGCTCCCTGACTCCCGTGTCACATTTCACCGCCAGCGCGCGCTTCCTAGCCGACGCAAAGTTCGAGAGTGTTTAGCAGCTTCGTTACCGACTGTCAGCCCCACGTCGAACGCTCCACGGCACTTCCCAGTTTCAAAGTAGGGTGGGTCGAGTCTTCGAGGCCCACCATTGCGGCAACGACTTACGGGGGCCCTCTAACCCTCGACCGCACCCTACAAACCCCGCAACTTCAAACTGGACGGAGCCACGTCGAACGCCCAGCAGCAGCTTGCCCGGTTCATCCGTGGCGTGTTATGGTCGGCTTCGCGAACGAACGAGAGTCGGAAATCTTGCCCCCCAGAACTGGATCGCTCATGCCACAAGTCACCCCATTTGGTCGTGTCCTCGACGAAGCCGATCAACTGACGCTCGACGAGCAGGAAACGCTGGTCGAGATTCTGCGGCATCGCGTGGCAGAATCTCGTCGTCAACAAATTGTCGAAGATGTTCGCACAGCGCGCGAGGAGTTCCAGAGAGGCGATTGTCGTCCCGTAACGGCACTCGAACTCATGAACGAGTTGCAGCAATGATCCGAATGTTGGTGCGATCAACGGCGTTTGTGAGGGCTGCGAAACGAGTATTAAAACGCTCGCCCGATCTTAAAGAGGCTCTGTTTGAAACCTTGCAGCAACTTTCAGACGACGCCTTTCA
>JAYTXB010000307.1:0-4320 GCA_043743205.1 Schlesneria sp. | reverse complement strand
ACCACCGCGTCGATCCAGTAGTCGCCGACGCGCACTTCCTGCTCGCCCGTGGAGCCGCCGTACAACGCTTTCAACTGACGATGAAGAGTCGATTCCATGAACGGCACCAGTCACGCGAGACAACTCTGTCGTGTCTCAGGCAGTGCGGCGAACGTTCCACCTGCTCCCAGAGACCCGACCTATACCTCGCGCGGTCACGAATGAGGCCTTGGCGAGCCGCACGCCGTAAGGCGGCGGGTTCTTGATCGCCGCAGGAAACCCTTACGGCATGCGGCTCGCCTAAAACACATCACTCGTCGCCGCGCGAGGTATACAAACGCGACAACCGCCCCGAGGGCACGAACTCGGGACGGCTGACGCGATGTCGGACAGATGCTAGGAGCTAATCAAAAGTGGGTCGAGACCACTCGGTCTCAACCAGCCCTCAGTCGTCGCGATCCGACTCATCCTGGTCGCGCTTCTTCGGAGACTTCTTGTCCGGCTTTGGCTTCGAGTCCGACTTCGCGTCGTCAGACTTGGCCTTGTCACCGCTCAGCACAGGCACGCCGATCTTGTTCGGAGCGACGGGGACCGCGTGTTCAGGATCGGCCTGCGGTTGAGGCGCAGGTGGCAGGTGAGTTTTCTTGTGAGTCTCAACTTGCTCCTGAATCGTCTTCGCGTCCGACGCGCCATTTGCGCAGAGGTCGCTCAGCGAAACCTGCACGTCCTGCTGCTGGAACGACGATCCCGCGGACCACGCTTTACACGACTGCCGACCAGTGAAACCAAAACTTTGGTCGAGGCTGCGGATCGCATAAGCGAAGTCCTTTAGCTCCTCATCGACAGCCGTCGAAGCCATGTTCAGCCCGACAACCGCTCCCAAAACCCCGAGCGTCCCGACCATGACAGCTTCCGCCGACAAGATCAACCCCAACTCATCCTGCCACAATTCCTTCAGTGCCTGCATGTTGTGCCTCGCTTTCAGAACGAAACTCGTCAAGAACCGACTTCCGGCCCTCAACGCCCGCCTCACTTTCGCCGAGTGACGATTGTAGCGATTGTAGCGAATGTAGCGATTATGCGCTGTCTAGTAAATATGGGATGACCTGGAGTTCGGGGATGAAATCGGCGGACAACTGGTCGGTTCAGTCCGGTTGAAAATAGTGTTCGGTGTGCGGCACGACGGTCGCCCAATGGCACTGACTTTAGAAACCCGCAGCGTCAGCAAGGGAGTTTGGCATCGCCTAAACAAGCGGCTTCCCTCGCTCACGCTGCGGGTTACTAAACCTTGCACGGCCATGAGTGAGCTGTTTTAAGGTTTCCTGCGGCGATCAAGAACCCGCAGCCTCACGGCAGGCGGCTCGCCAGTGTCTCAGCTTTGGCCGCGTGAGGTCTAAAGTCAGTGTCTTTGGGCGAGCGCCGTACCGCTCACTTTGGTATCCAACACAACTGGCGGAGAGCCTGTTTTTTCTGAATCGGACCACCGCCAGAAGCTTGAGGTCGGGGCCAAAGCCGGGCGAGCTTGCGAGACTCGTCTTCCGCAGCTCCCCTGTTGGGCAACGAGTTCAGGTCTGAGAGGCGACCGCGATCTCTCGGAGCGATGTCGATCACGAGAGTGGTCGTTACTTGTCCACGGCTATTCCGAATTTCAAAGTAGGGTGGGACCAGCTCGCTTCGAGCGCCGGATCACCAAGAAAAAACATCGTGAATTGAGGGTGGGCCGGCGCGGCGAAACGCCACTGGTCCCACCCTACAGTTTGCTCAACTTCAAATTGGACGCTGTCGTGGTTGCTTGCCCGAGGCTGGTCTCCAAGGCATCATCTCGCCGCATCAGTCCGATCCCCGACGTTCGACATCTTCAGACGAGAGGCCCACTCCATGCAGCCGTCCGTGCGACTCAAACTTTACGCCATGATGTTTTTGGAGTTCTTCATCTGGGGAGCATGGCTACCGCCGAGCTTCGGTTTTTTCGGAGCCGGTGGACTGGGCTTCAATGAGTGGCAGCAGTTCGGTTTGAACATCGCGTTTCCGGTCTCGGCCATCTTGGCGATGTTCTTCGCCAACCAGTTCGTGGACCGAAACTTCGCCGCCGAGAAATATCTCGCGTTCAGCCATCTACTCGGTGGTCTGTCGATGCTGGCCTTCGGCGGTCTGTCGCTGATGGCCTTCAATGGTCCAGCGGGTGCGGCGAACTATGGGTTGTTCTTTGCCTGCATGGCGGTTCACTGCCTGTTCTATGTCCCGACGATTTCCGTCACGAACACGATCGCCTTTGCGAACATGACCGATCCTCAAAAGGAATTTGGTCCGGTTCGGTTGTGGGGCACGATCGGCTGGATCGCCGCGAGTTGGCCGTTCATTTTCATTCTGGCCGACTGGGCCAAAATCCCGACGATGGAAGCGGCCGGTGGCTTCGTGAATTGGCTCGGTGCGGCCCTCGGCACGAGTCTGTCCGGTAACGAATTGAACAAGGGGAAGTGTGCCGCTTTCTTCACGGCCGGAGCCGCGTCACTCGTGCTTGCCGTCTTGAGTCTCTCGCTTCCTCACACGCCGCCGAAGCCCGCCAAGAGCGATGAGAATTCTCTGGCGTGGCTCGAAGCGATGAAGCTGCTCAAGCATCCGTTCCTGTTCGTGCTCTTCATCGTGACGTTCATCGACGCCACCGTTCACGATGGCTTCTTCTTCTTCGCCTTCACGTATCTGGAAAAGGTCGGCGTCCCTTCCAACTGGATTCAGCCAGCCATGAGCGTCGGTCAGATCGCTGAGATCGGGACCATGGCCTTCCTGGGGTACGTCCTCAAGAACTTGGGCTGGCGCTACACGATGATCCTCGGGATTCTTGGGCACACGGTGCGGTTCGCGGTCTTCGCGTTCGTGCCCGATCCGTACTGTGCCGTCGCCGTGAACGTGCTGCACGGCGTCTGCTACGCCTTCTTCTTCGCGACGCTCTACATCCTCGTGGATGAGGTCTTCCCGAAGGACGCGCGAACGAGTGCTCAAGGTCTCTTCAACTTTTTGATTCTGGGCCTCGGTCCGATTGCAGCCCGGTTCATCTGGCCCGCGTTGCAGAAGCATCACACGACGGCAGACGGCGTGGTCGAATACAGCAAAGTGTTGCTCTACCCGTCGGGAGCCGCACTCGTCGCAGCCGTTCTGTTGTTGTTGTTCTTCCATCCGCCGAAAGGGAGCTTGGAACAGACCGCCACGGCGACAAAGTGAGGACCTGACACCGACTAAACAGCCCTGTCGAGAAAAACGAACGCGGCCGAGCAACACTGCTCGGCCGCGTTCGTTTTGAGTTTGTCGCGTTCAGGGCATGTCTCGGAGCAGTGGCCTCAGGGAGCCGACTTCGCGAAGTGAGCCTCAACCAAACTGAGGAGCGGGTTGAGCGTGTACTTCTGAATCTTGTGAGGTGGACGCCACGCGCGCCATTCGTGGCCCTGATGTTCCGTGACGGCAATTGGCTCTGAACCTTCAACCCAACCGAGGAAGATGACCAGCGTCTTCTCGACGCGCTCCGTGCCAAAGCGAGGTTCGACGGGGAAGTAGGTCTCCTCGAAGCGGAAGTCGGGGTCGAGCGATACTCGATCACAGGGAATCCCCGTTTCCTCCCATGTCTCGCGCAGGGCACATTCCAGTTCCGTCTCACCCTCTTCGACGTGGCCTTTCGGCAGGTCGAAGCGATGCGTGTGCTTCATCAACAGAAAGCTCAACTCCGGTTGGCGGCGAAACAGTAGCACGCCACAAGACTTCACGCGTCGCATCGACTTGATTCCTAGTTGTGTAACTCGCCGTGATTCAACAACGATCTCTTCTACGGTCAAATTGGAATTGCGTTTCAGTCGTTCTTCTGGCCAACACGTTTAACAAGTCGCCCCACCGCAGCGGCGATCCGTTCTTCAACATCTTCGGCCCAGCGTTCGGTCGGCAGACCATACACGATCATGGAACTCTGGCCTTCATACCCTCCTTCCAGCAGTACGCGCTTCGAGGGAATGTAGGCCATCACGTCGTTGGCATAAGCTGTCACCCACGCCTGCTCGCCATGTTCGGCCTTCAGTCGCAACGAATAGTCCACGACCACTTCTCCGCCAAGTGCGATCCACAGTTGATCGCCGCCCAGTTTCCAAGTGGTGACGGGGTACGGGTATTCCAACGGGATGTCGGCCTTCGATTCGATGAGCGTCAGAATTCGAGCCGCCCATCGCTGGCTGGGACTGGGCGCGGCAGCCGCCAACATGATCAGTTCCTCGGTTTTCGGCAGGCCCTGCATGGCAAGTTGCACGAATTCGTGCGTCGTTTGCAGAGTCGGAGCAACCCGGTCTTGCGGCTGCATCAGAA
>JAYTXB010000306.1:0-4712 GCA_043743205.1 Schlesneria sp. | reverse complement strand
AGCAATCGTTGTCGAGCAGAAAGTGGCGGCGACTCCGGGAAAAGTTTGTCTGATCGATGGTGATGCCGCTGGCTACTGGGAGCTGGCTCAGAAAATCGTCGCGGGCCAAGATTACTCGATCTATCACCCGCCGCGCTACGCGCTGCGGATGCCCGGTTTCCCGTTGTTGCTGGCTGGTTCTCAGATTCTGTTTGGAGAAAGCACGCTTGCGGCTCGCTGTCTACTGGCGTGTCTGGGCACGATCGCGTGTGGTCTGACTTATTGGCTTGGTCGCGAGTTGTGCGATCACACGACAGGTCTGTTGGCCGCGCTTTACACGGCGTTGTCACCCACGCTGATTCTGTTCAGCACGCTGCTGCTCAGTGAGACCGCCTTCGCGGCGACATTGCTCGCCAGTTTGATTGCCTTGGCCCGGTTGGCTAGATACGCCAATGGCCCGGCTTCCGTGCGACGCTTCACTGTCGCGGGTTTGTTCGCAGGAGCTTGGATTGGGATAGCGACCTACATGCGACCGACTTGGCTCTATGTGGGGCCGCTCATCGCGGTGGTCGTCATGGGAGCGATTCGTCGCACACCGAGTACGAAGCCGATCGGACTCGCGCTCAGTTGGTTGGCTGTTGGAGTCGTGTTGTCGTTGGCACCTTGGATTGTCAGGAACTATTCCGTCACAGGCCATCTCGTCCCGACGACGCTCTGGGTCGGCCCCAGCTTGTATGACGGACTGCATTCCGGCGCGACGGGTGACAGCGACATGATTTTTTTCGAGCAAGACCGACTCATGTCGAGGATGAGCGAGTACGAAATGGACCGCGAGTACCGTCGTCGTGCGCTGGACTTCGCCTGGAAGAACCCGGTTCGAGCAACGGCCCTCGCGGTCGAAAAGCAGCGCCGATATTGGAATCTCGTCCCGAACGCGGCCCAATTCCAAGAACCGAAGATGCAAGCGGTCGTCCTGTTGGCGATGTTGCCGCTGTTCGGGTTCGCGCTCTGCGGCGCATGGCTGGCTCGAAGAGAGGTGTCGTTGTTGGTGCTGACGGCAGGATCGCTCTTCCTGTTTGCCGGACTGCATCTCTTGTTCGTTGGGTCGCTTCGGTATCGGTTGCCAGCGGAATACCCGTTGGCAGTCTTGGCTGCTGTCGGAGCAAAACGCCTGTTGCTGAGCTGGTCACCTTGGAAGCCAGCCGAACGCTGTGAGATGACACCTGCCACCTGACACCGGAACTTTCCCTTGGCGGCGATCTTCAAGCTGATGATCGTGTTGGTACTGCTGATCACAGTGGCCGCGGGAGGCGGTGCGTACTGGTTCTATTCGCAGAGCAACGAGCTGCTGCGTGGGGAAGCGTTGCGGCAGTTGAGCGAGCTGGCTCCAGACCTCAAGTTTGGGATCGAACGGGCAGCGTATGACCTCAGCGGGCGAGCGTGCTTGTACGGTCTCTCCGTGCAGTTGCCGGGCGACGTGGAACCGGCGCTCTATGTTCCTGAGACACTGCTCACGCTCGATCAACAGCAGATGACCGACTTCACGAACGTCACGGTTCAGCGTGTGCGAGTCGTCAAGCCGCTCGTGCGAGTGACTCGTCACGCCAATGATCGTTGGAACTGGCAAGGGATCTTGGTTCGCAGTGGTGGCGGGTCTCAGCCATTGCCCGATGTGGAGATCGAGCATGGCACCGTGGTCGTGGAGTTGCAGCGTGATGGCCGCGCGACACGGAAGCTCAAGCTGAACGATCTCAATCTGACGACGCATCCCACCGCGGCGCGACAAGTGGCGCTGGTCGTCTCGACACGCATCGATCCCGCCGGGCCGCTCAACGCCACCGTTGACCTCAATTTGGACGGGTTCCCGCTGACGGTCGATGCCACCTGGAAAAAATTTCCTGTGGATGATGGTCTGTTGCAGTTGCTCGGCGATGTCTCGCCACTCGTCGAAGAAAAGCTGCAACAGGCTCGGCGTTCGATAGCGGAGTTGGCGGCCAAGCAAGTCGCCGCCGTGTCCGTTCCTCAACCTCCGCTAAGCGGACCAACGGCCTCCGGTCATTCGTCAGCAATGCGACTCGAATCGCGAGTTCAGTTGCCTCCGGTATCAACTCCCGCCGAGTTCGGTCTGACGTGCGTGTGTGATCTCACGGCCAAGTTTCATTTGGACGAAGTGGGGGTTCCGCCGCGCTTCCAAGTGATGGCCACGCTGAAAAGCGGGCAACTCAGTAACGCCTTGCTGCCGTTCCCGCTCTACGAGTTGGGCGGAGTTCTCTACATCGATGATCGCGAAGCCATCGTCCGTGGCTTGCACGCGGAGAACGGCTCCGTCCGCCTGACCTTCGACGCGAATGCCGTCGCAGGAGGAACGCCTCAAGTTGAACTTCACGCCAAAGGGCTTGAGATCGACGAGCCGTTGAAGGCTCGGCTACCGGAGGCTGCTCGAAACCTCGTGAATTCGATCGGGTTGACGGGGGTCTGCGATGTCGATGTCAAATCGCGGTTGGAAGAGACAAAAGTGAATTGGGACGTGGACCTCAGGCTGAGCAAGGGGACCGTGGCTCATGAGAAATTTCCCTACCGGGTTCGCGATGTCACTGGAACGGTGGCTTTGCGCAACAATGTGGCGCAGATTGAAGGGCAGGGGACTGCGGGGGGGATGCCGCTCACAATGAGTGGCACAGTCAAGAACCCCGGCCCCGATCAAGATGCCGACATTTTTATTGGCATTGAGCGGGTTCCGATCGATGCGGAGTTACTTGTTGCGGCTCCGCCCGTCGTCAGCAGGGTCTTTTCCGAAATGAACCTCAAGGGGCAAGGAGATGTTCGCTTTCGTGCCAGACGCCCAGCCGGGCCGGGACAACGTTTCCAACTGAACTTGGCGGTGAAGTTGCTCGACAGTTCCGCTTCGTTCAAAGGCTTTCCCTATGCCGTCAATCGTCTCAGCGGGCTGGTCTTCTGGGATGGCGACACAGTGCAGTTTGAGGGCCTCAAGGGCGAACACGATGGAGCGGTGTTGACGGCCGTGGGACGCTATCAACGTTTGCCCGCTCCCGGACGGCTTGATCTTTCGATTCGCACCGAAAACGCCGCGTTCGATCGAGCGTTGGAGAGTGCCATTCCCACGTCGCTTCGGCAGGTCTGGAGCGAGTTCCAGCCCCAAGGTCGCTTCGATTGCGACACCAAAATCAGTTGGGTTCCCGGTCAGCCGTGTGAGGTCGAATTGCCCAATATTCAGATCAAGGAAGCCGAAATTCAGTTGGTCTCATTTCCGTGGCCGATCCATGATCTGAAGTGTGACTTGACTTACTTAGCCCCCAAGTTGGAAGTGAAGTCGTTCAGTGCGAGACACGACGATACGCACATTCATGGGCGAGGAATCGCCACCGTTCAGCCGGGAGACCAGTGGCACATGCGGTTTGAAGAACTGTTCATTGATGACCTCGTTCCCAATGCTACTTTCCGAAAAGCACTCCCAGAGCAACTGCGGTTGGTCTGTGAAACACTCAACCCCACCGGCAAGTTTTCGATCAGTGGTCCCGTCGATCTATATGGCCCGCAACTTATGGCAGACCATATGTCAGCGGCATGGAACGCGAAAATGGTCTTGGCGGGATGCGCCGTGAATGCAGGCGTTCGCGTCGAAGATATTCATGGCCGAATCAATCTGCGGGGTCGGTTCGATGGGCAACAAACCGAATTGAGCGGGCAATTGGATTTAGATTCGATCTCGGTGTTTCGCCAGCCATCGGGACTCGCGCACCAAGTCACTCGCGTGGCTGGGCCGATTCGATTGCTGGATGGCCAGTTGACTGCGGGCTCTCAAGCCGTTGTGTTGCCAGCCAAAGGAACAACTTCACCCACACTTTCAGAGCAAATCGTGGGTGAGGCCATTGACGGCAAGCTCACGCTCAATGCCGTCGTGGATCTGCGTACAGAACCCGATTACCGAGCCAGCTTGACTTTGACAAAGGGGCGATTGGAGCGGTATGCACAAAAATATTTGCGGGGGCAGTCTGATGTCGCAGGCATCATGAATGGGTGGCTCAACCTCTCTGGGCGAGGTACCTCTGCCGAACAAGTTCAGGGTCGCGGCAAGCTGCTAATAGCGCCAGCCGCCCTGTATGAACTTCCCTTGTTTGTGCAAATGTTCCGTACGCTAAGGCTGGATGCTTCTGATCGAATTGCGTTCGACCAAGCGGCGGTCGATTTCAATATCGGGAATTCGCGATTCAACTTCAACAGAATCGTTTTGGAGGGCCAAGCTATCAGTTTGCGAGGACAAGGGTATGTCCGCTTTGACGGCGAAATGCAATTGGACTTCCTGTCGATGATGGCCCAAAGCCGTCTCCGAGTCCCCCTCCTAAACGAGATCGCCAACCGTCTCAGTCGAGGATGGGTTGGAGTTAAGGTGACCGGAACCGTCGGCACCCCTCAGACACAGACGATTCCTTTCCCCGAATTTGACGATTCGATGAAACAATTTCTCGGAACGTTCGGTGCAATCGATCCAATTCCCCCGCCACGAAAACGCACCAGCACGAATATTGAACGCCCAGCGACTCGTTGAATTCGCGTCCAGCCAATCGAAGTCGGCTCTCCGCAAATTACTATCGCACCAAAAACAAAAAGACGGGCCAGTGGCTTGACCATGGGTCGAGGAGCGTTTAGATTCCGCGTCCCGAAAATGTGCGGTCTTGGACCATGTTGGTGCAAGTGCCGCAACGGTTTCGGTT
>JAYTXB010000305.1:0-2134 GCA_043743205.1 Schlesneria sp. | reverse complement strand
ATCGGGCACTCGCCGAGATCGTGATGGTCGGAACGAGACGCCATGATCGGCCATGACGACCAGCAGGCAACGATCGAGCAAGTCGATCTCTTGCAGGCGGTCGAGCAACTGCCCGACAAAGCGATCCGCCATGGCCACCTGCATCAGATAGCGGTGTTCATTCCGCCGGATGAGGGCTTCGTCGTCAGGCCAATGTTCACCAAGTTCGCCCAGCCCGCCGTCGGGCTTCCACCGAGCAGTGTTGCCGTCAGCGTAGCTTTTCCCAGAAGGATAAAACGTCCACGGATAGTGAGGGAACACCACATGCAAGAAGCGGAATGGCGGTCGCTTCGCCGGGCTGATGCAATCCAAAAAATGAGCCAACTGGACATCGCGTTCACTGCTATAACCGTAATGAAACAACCCTGTCTTGTGCCGCCGAATGTCCATCAAGGGTTCCCTTCTCATTCCAAACCACGGCTTGGGAACCTCGGGAAATTCCACCGGGATGTCGCTGGGAAATATGAGATGTGGGTACACCCTTGCGAGCGTTTGCAGCAGGCTGCTGACGCGTTGAGTAACAGGCGGGGGAGTTCTCTCCACGTTGTGCGCCAGCTCTTCTGGACAGAGTCGCGTGGCCGGTTCAAACACAGACATGTCGTAGGCACCGGAGTTGTGAATGAACTCCAGCAGATTGTTGGGATGGTCGGCTAAAAGCGGATTACTTGGCGTCGCAGGGAAGCGGCCCGACACGATCGCGGGAACGGCATATCCGGTTCGAGCATGAACTGATGACGCCTGCCGATACCATGTCGAACTGGCGGCTAGGCGGGCCAGATTCGGCAGGCGAGCCGCATCGACTTCAAGTCGCTCGTTCATGACAGATGTGCCACTGAACTCGTCAAAAATCACCATGACAACGGGGACGGGGTTCTCGATGCGAATGCGAGCGTCGTGGATCGCTTGATCCTGCTGCTGCGCGTGCCAGATCTGCCAGAGGAACGCCAGCGGAAAGACAATCACACCCAATGCAGAGACCGTCAACCAGCGTCGAAAACCGGCCCGACGTTCGTAGGAGTCAATGAACAGCCACGTTGAAGGAATGGCCACTGCGAATGAGAAAAGCCACGCCGCGTCGTTGAATGCCAAAATGTCCCAACGTGCAGTGGGCCTCAAACAGGAGAGCGCGACGAGGAAGCTCAGTACGGTCAACATCACATTGCGGCCTCGCCCTGCAAACCGGCCCACGATCCGCGACGCACCGTATTGAGCAATGCGATCCAACAGAACGAAGAGCGTTGGGATCACGATCACGAGCATGAGCAGTGTTGCGCTCAACTCCCTCGCGCCAATCTGTTCGTCATGCAAATAAACGGTTTGTCGCGCGAGCGCGTCCAGCAACGGCTCCGTGAATGCAAAGGCACACAGCGTGACCACGTGCAACGCGCGCAGCATCGGCTGGCGAAATGAAGGTCGCTCGTTGTGATCCGTCGTTGTGGCCATGTGGCTCCTGTCATCAAAGTCGAATTACGGCGCGGGTAAAATAACTTTGGGAACGACGTGGAAGAGCGTTCGTTCCCCCGAGGGCAATACCGCGCGGTGTCGCACTTCAAAGTGCGTGTCGAGGGCCGCTTCAAGCTCCTCTTGCGAATAGTCCGCGTACTGATCGTGCTTGTTGCGCAGCAGCGACTGCACCATGGCGTCCTGCTTCGAGGGAAACTCAATCACGACCTCGGCTCTCAAGCTAGCGAGCCAGTCCACGACATCCGGCAACGGAATGTTGTGGACGATCACGAGGTGATGAATTAGGCCAAGACACAGCACGAGTTCCGGTCGGCCTCGCTCTTCCAACCGCTTCCGTTCGCGGCCTCGCCAGCCCATCGCGGGAGACAAATTGGCGAGGTTCACACACAGCGGCAGAATCTGGGGAGCAGCTCCCGCTTGCCGCTCCTCCTCGCACAGCGACCGGTACAACTGCTCGACGCAGCCGTGATCACGGTCCATCGCGACCACCGTCTTGGATGTCTCAGCGGCGATGCGAGCGAACACTCCGTCATTGCAACCCAAGTCCCAGACGAGTGACCACCGGCGCGCACCGCACACGCGGCGCACGAACTCGGCCTTGGCTTTCGCGTCCTCAACAACGTGCGGCAGC
>JAYTXB010000304.1:0-9670 GCA_043743205.1 Schlesneria sp. | reverse complement strand
ATCAGTAATTTACTCACAGATCGCATTGATTCAGCGAAGCCTCTCAGAACCTCCAGCCATTTCTATACGAGACCCAAGATGTTTTCATCTTGGGTCTTTATGTTCTTTGTACAGGCAATTTCTTTCTTTCGTCGTAGTCCATTTTACCTTGCACGATGGAAATTGCTTGATTTGATGGACGCTGAATCTTCAGTCATGTAATGACTGATCGCACGAATGCGAGGCATTCCATGATTTGCATTCGCCGGTCAATCTTGGACGCGCGACGCATAAGTTGTCGAAGGCTTGCTGCTGCCGAATTGGCCTTCGTTTGTCGTGTCGATTGCGTGGCCGTTTCGTTTTACCGCCGTGACCTATGTGAATAAATTGACCAGTGGGTGGCCTTCGACGAGTTGATGTGGGCGACCTAGTGAATCGCGAAGCTCCGCGTGTGGGCTGATCCCGAGCGAGTGATAGACCGTCGCGAGCATGTCTTCCGGAGAAACAGGGTTTGTGGCCGGATAGGCCGCGTCTTTGTCACTTGATCCGTAGATTTGGCCGCCACGAATTCCGCCGCCGGCGAATACAGCCGATTGACACGCGCCCCAGTGATCTCGTCCGTGAGCCGAGTTGAGTTTCGGAGTGCGTCCGAACTCGCCCCACATTGCAACGAGCGTCTCATCGAGCAACCCTCGCCCCTGCAGGTCGTCCATCAGCGCTGAGAAGCCTTGATCCAGTGACGGCAGGCAATAGTACGCCTTCAGCATGTTGGTGCCTGTCAGCCCCTCGAACGGACCATGGTTGTCCCAAACGTTGGCGACGTTTCCGCCGTTTTGGATTCGCATCCAACTGATCGTGACCAGTCTTACGCCGGACTCAATCAAGCGCCTTGCCAACAAAATGCTTTCGCCATACTCATTGCGACCGTAGCGGTCTCGCGTGCGTGGGTCTTCCAGCTCAAGATTGAAGGCGCGTTTGGCGACGGGGGAAGACAACATGCCGAATGCCTGCTCGCGATAACTGTCGAGTCCGCGCGCCGCACTGACAGACTGATAGCGGCGGTCGGCCTCTTCGACGACGCTAAGCAAGCCGCGTCGAGCGAGCAACCGGGTCTCGGCGATGTCAGCGGGGAGGGCGATCGAATGCGTTGGCGTCTCCTTTGTCTCTTCTGCGGCGGCGACCTCCATCGGATCGTAACGGCCTCCGAGGAACCCGGCATACGTTCCCGAGTACGTCGCGCCATCATGACCGATTGGACGCGGAATCGTCACCGATGCAGGCATCGCTCCCAGGGGCGAGAAGTACGACACAACCGAGCCGACGTTGGGAAAGTCGTTTCGGTTCCGCTGGTTCCTCGGCACAACCAGCGTGTTGTTGCTGCGTCCGGTTAACGTGCGATAGACGCTCGGTTCGTGGTTGTTGCTGTCGTGAGTCGGCGAACGAATGATGGCCGTCTTGTCGGTGTGCTTCGCGAAGAGGGGCAGGTGTTCGCAAACATCAATTCCAGGGACGATCGTCGAGATCGGGCTGAATTGGCTGCGAATCCCCTCGGGCGCGAGCGGCTTCATGTCCCACATATCCTGCTGCGGAGGCCCCCCCATAGGTAAATCAGGATGCACGACTTCGCTTTGCCCGTTCGCAAAGGTGAACTCACGCCTGTGGCGATTTTCGCTGAACGCGCCTGTTCGGCTCGAAGTAATCCTGGCAGCGTGACGGCTCCCAACCCGAGTTGTCCCAATCGAATCATGGACTCGCGACGGTGCAACATAGTCTTGGCTCCTTGAGACCATGAACTCACTCCCGTTTCGAGGATGGCTGGTCAATGAAAGATCGACTGTCCGGGGGGCGTTCTCTTCTTGATGCAGATTCTTCCTCTGCTCCAGATCGTGTGAGTGCCAAAATTAGACCATGATTCGGACAGATTACAAACGAGCTCTTGTGTTGATGTTCCCGAAAACACTCAAACCGCGAAGCCGATTGTTGGTTCTATCGGGGGCATCTTTATTGCGAACAGAATCTGTATTCCGCCAATGCCGCACTTTTCAAAGTGCCTGACTCCAGACGAATGTGGCGCGTCGATTTAGGGAGACCGGCCTGTCGCTCCTGACAACCTCGCATTGCATCGAGTATCTTTCCCGCAGGTTTCTTGGCTCTTCCGGCGGAGAATACGATGCGTCGGTTATGGGTTTGGATGTTGGTGATCGGTTGCGCCTGCTTGGTAGAGGCGGCGTGCGCACAGGACTTGGATCGCAACCCCATTGGTCCGCGCGGCGCAGCGGTGTCGGAGCGTGAGGTCTTACGCGGGTTGGACGAAGCGCGGCGAGTCATCGCGGCGAAGCAGTTTCATCCGGCCGTGCAACTGCTGCAGTCGGTGTTGGACCAAGACGAAGACTTCTTCGTCGAGCAATCCCTGCGACGCGACGGTGATGATTTTCGAGATGACCGCGACGGAGCGGGCGGCGTCAAAGCGGTCGCGCTGAAGCTGCTCAAGAATCTCCCCGCGGAAGGTCGCGCGGCTTACGAACTCGATTATGGAGTGGCCGCGCGGAACCAGCTTTCGCTTGCAATCGATGACGGCGACTTCGACTTGATCGCACAGGTGGCTCGGCGATTTGCGCTGACGGCGGCCGGGTTCGAGGCGACGGTATTACTCGCGGCGCGAGCCTCCGACTGCAACCGACCGCTCGAAGCGGCGCTCTTGCTCGACACGTTGCAGGGGCACCCCGTCGCCGCTCAGAAACGAACGCCTTTGTTTTTGTTGAACGTGGCCGGGTGCTGGAGTCGCGCGGGACGAGCCGATCGGAGCTTGGAGACGCTGCGAGAATTGAAGCGGCACGCGGCTGGCGACTCGTTGCGCGTTGGTGGTCGCGACGTGACGTTGTTCGCGCGCGACGATGAGGCCGCGACTTGGCTGACGGCGCTGGTGGGAAGTTCATCGCGGAGGTCGTCGCTGCTCGTTGCCTCGTGGGCGATGCCCGGCGGTAGCCCAACGCGGAACGAGTCGGCGGCACCGGCCAGTCCTGTTGGCGGCGATCGTTGGCGAGTTTCGTTGTTCGAGCATCTGGCGATGTTCAATGGGATCGAAGCAGGAGTTGGCACGCTCGTGAAGCCGTTGCTGGAGGGATCGCTGCCGCCGCGAGCGACTCTCCGCTTGGGCAATGCCGCGCGACCAGAGCCGAGTCGCCCGTCAACCGATCATGCCGACCCCAACGTCTCGGCGAAGGCCATTCAGTTGCGACGCGCCCAGTTGGAAGGGCTGGTCGCACGCGAGCAATTGGCCTTGCGAGACGACGTTCGAATCGCACTCCCCGCCGCAATGCCGCTCATCATTGGAGACACGATCGTCTATCGGACGATCGCCGATGTGACCGCCGTTCAACTGCGGACGGGCGAACTGTTGTGGCGATCGTCACTCACGGATAGCTCGCTGACTCGACTCTGGAACAATCGCACCATCGAGACGCGCGGCGGTGAGGTGCGCGATGTGAACGAGGCTATCAATGTGTCGCTGTCGGCCCACGTGCGACGGCGGTTGTTTCGCGATGCCGCGGCAGGACTGTTGAGCAGCGACGGTCAAACAGTCTTTGCATTGGAGGAACTCGACTCGTCGAACAGCAATGCCAATTCGTTGCGCGGCATGGCCGAACCGGCGGCGTCAAACAAGTTGGTGGCTTACGACGTGGCGGGCGGGCGCATGTTGTGGGAAGCGGGAGGGCCGCGCGGGGCGAAGCCGCACGAGTTGTCAGGCCATTTTTTTCTGGGACCGCCGCTGCCGTTGGACGGTCGGCTGTATTGCCTCGCCGAAATGCAGGGCGATCTGCGGCTGTTGGTCCTCGAACAGACAGCCAATCGTGAGGGAGTGCAGATCGACTGGGCACAGACACTGATTGCGGTGGACCAACCGGTGGCATCGAGTCCACTGCGGCGGCTGTCTGGACTCAGTCCTTCGTATGCGGACGGCATTCTCGTCTGCCCCACTTCGACGGGTGCGGTGATTGCGATCGACATTGTGCGTCGAGTGCTGTTGTGGGGGCATCCTTACACTTCGATCGCTGCCAACGATCAGCCCGAGTTCGGAGGAGCGATGTTCGGCCGTGTTCGCCAGTCTCTACCTCCTCTAATTGACATCGACGAGAAGTCGCGCTGGCTCGATGGTTCGCCCCTGATGGCCGAGGGCCGAGTCATCGTCACGCCGCGCGATGCCGATGTGCTGCTGTGCCTCGACGTTTTGGATGGCCATCTGCTGTGGACGTTGCCGCGTGGCGATTGGCTGTATCCGGCGTGCGTTCTTGACGGACAAGTGGTGATGGTGGGACGCGATGGATTGGCGGCCTTTCATCTGGTCGATGGTAAGCCGGTGGAGACGTTCGCAAGTATCGGTGTCGAACCGGCGGGTCGAGGCGTGCGCGTTGGCACGCGTTACTTTCTGCCTCTGGCGAATGGTGAGATCGCCACGGTCGATCTGAAGTCGGGCCGCATCCTTGCGCGGGCCAAACTGTCGGAAGGCCGCATCCCCGGCAACTTGGTCGCGGGTGCCGGTGCCATCATCTCACAGAGCGCGGGCGAACTGATTGGCTTCAGGCCGCTGCGCGACATCGAAGCGCAGATCGCGGACAAATTGCAGGCCGACCCGCAAGAGCCTGTCGCGCTGGCCTTGCGTGGCGAACTGCGATTACATCGCGGTGACGAAGCGAAAGGACTGGCCGATCTGCGGGAATCGCTGCGTCGGCAACCTGATCCGCGCGTGAAGTCGATCCTCGCGGCTTCGCTTTTGGCGGGACTGCGTGGGGACGTGGCTCTTGTTCACGATCGCGCTGCGGAGTTGGAGTCGCTGACCGATGATCCTCAACAACGCAACGAGTTCCTGCGCATCTATGCCAAACGGCTCGATGAAGCGGGTGACCGACGCGGTGCGTTCGCGCAGTGGATTCGCCTCGCGGAGACCTCACAGTTTTTGAATGACCTCGACCCGCTCACGTCGCATCACGCGGTTCGGACAGATCGTGTCGTTCGCGCGCGGTTGGCCAAGATGTACCAAGCGGCCTCTGCTGAAGATCGGGCCGTGTTTGACACGCTGCTCTCCGAGCACGTTGCCTCAAGACTTGAGCGGGCGACGAGCGGAAAGAGTCGAAAGGCGGCGGACCTCGGCGCGCATCTCGAACAGAGCCTGCGGTTCTTCGCGGGACTGCCGCAAGTCGAGCAACGGTTGCTCGATCAAGTCGTCACGATCGAGGGAGCAACTCATGCCGAGGGGCTGCTCGAACGTTTCGCCGCTTCGTCGGATCCGACAGTCGCCGCAAAAGCGGCCTCGCTCCTCGCACGCGAGCTGTTGCAATCGAATCGCGTCGGAGAAGCGCTCTCGTGGATCGAACGGTTGCGGGATGAGTTCGCAGATCAGAAGTGTTTCGACAATCAAACGGGCCGCAGCTTGGCCGAGCAATGGTTGAAACGCGATGACGTGCAGCAGCAACTGAACGTCACCACTGTCTGGACCGCCGGGACGATCGACATCAGCCGCAAGTCACGTGAAACGGCTGAACAACAAACGCCAGTTCCGCCGATCAATATGCCGGTGGAAGTCGTCTCGCGCCGCGGGATGTTGTTCGAGGGTTGGTCGTTCGAGACCGACGCGGGGGTGCGCACGCTGACGGCGCGGGATGCCGATAGCCGCATTCGCTGGAAGGTCGCCATTCCCGCCGATGCGACTGTCAGTGAGTTCAATGGATTCACCGGACGGAGCATGGTCAGCAACTCCCAATTGCATCTTCAAGACCGGTGGCTCGCGCTGAATCTCGATTCGCACTTGGTGATGTTTCAAGTGGTCGATCACGGTCAGGCTCCACGCGCCGTGTGGCAGCAGACGCTGCGACCGAACGGATTGACTCGCATGGAAATGCAACTGGCTCAACAGGGAATCCGCGTCCGGATGTTGCCCAACGGGCAGATGGTTCCGTTGGGCGGACGCGCATCCAGTTCGCAAGCGTTTGGCCGATTGGTTGGACTCACGCGCGAGGTCGCGATCTACATCGTCGGCGAGAAGCTATGCGCGGCGGAACTCGACACGGGGCGGCTGGCGTGGTCGCGACGCGATGTGGTTCCGGGCCTCGTCGTCGCGTCGGTCGATGAAAGCGTGGTGTCGATCCGCCCGAATCAAACGCGTGACATCACGTTGTTGCGGACGCTGGATGGTGCCGATGTTGCGAAGCGGCGTCCGCAGGGGAGCGATTCCGTGGTGTGGGACATCGGCTCGCGGATGTTGACCTTGTCGCAGCGAGAGGAACGGGCCATCACGATGCAAGACCTCGTGCGCGATGAGGACTTGTGGACTCGTCCGCTCAGCGCAAAGAACTTGATGACGGTGATCGACGATCAGGATGTGGCGTTCCTCGAAGTCCACGAGAAGCAATCGCGCTGGGTGGTCGTCGGGCTGGCTGATGGTCGCGAACGCTATCGCGCGGACTTGCCATTCCCGCTGCACGCGATTCACCGCGGGCAACTGTTCGTCCAACGACAGCCTGACCGCGACATCGTGTTCGTGACAGATACGGCTCCCAGTCGAGATGGTGGACCCTTGCAAGGTTATGTCAGCTCGATCCAACGCGCCGACGGTCGGCGGCTCTGGACCACTCCCGTTAAGGACGTGGGGTTTGACCGACTTCAACCGACGCGGTTGCCGGTGCTGCTGCTCTCAAACCAAGTGAACGGAGCCGCTGCCGACCCGTTCTCCAACATGAGTCGGCTCTCAGCCACACTGCTCGACAAACGAACCGGAAGACTGCTGTATGAGACCCGAGAGAACTCCCGAAACATGCTACCCCGATTGGAGCCTGATCCCGATCAACGTCGCCTCGTGGCCAACTTTCACGGCTGGCAATTGGACCTGACATTCCCGGAACCAACACCAGCCGAGCCAATGAAAACGGGGCCGGTTCCAAAGGCCGACCAGCCCTCTGCCAAATGAGTCCGATCAGGGCCAGCCAGAAAAACTGCGAGCAGTAGGATGGGCACTCTTGCCCGTCGTGCTTTTTGCCTGTTGTGCCGCGTCTGCGAAAGCCGGACTGGCAAGAGTGCCCATCCTCCAGTGTTGTTTTTGGACGATTGAAAAAACGCCAACTCTCTTCAGCGATCACGTCATGCAAAGCACTTTGATTGAATCTCGGTCTATACCCCTGACGAAGGCGGATTGCCGATCGGTGGTCTGTATTCGATTGAGCCGCCGCTCCTCGAACATGCCGCGCCGCGTTTGCCTTGCAGCGTTGACGTTGCTGTCGCTGAGTCTCTCTGGCTGTGGGGCATCGACCAAGCCTGAGGGTGCTGAGTCCGAAGCCGAAGCCAAGCGAGTTGCGTCGCAGGGGCCGCTGGATCCGTCCGTCATGAACCCGCGCGATGTGCCGCTGGAACGTGACGACCAACTCGTCTCGTTGAAGGTGTACTCGACGCCCCCGGGCTGCCTCGTGTTCGTCGGGATGGATGTCGTACGTGGCAAAGGTGAGACGCTCGCGCAGACGCCACTTGAAATCCAAGTGCCGCGCGGGCGCGTGGTCATCTCGGTCGAAAAGCCGGGTGGACGCAGGGCGTCGCGCGAGGTCTCTGTCCCTTCCATCGACGAGGTCGAGTTCGAAGTGGAGACGCCACTCGATGAAGGAGACGTGTTGGCGGAGCCGCCGTTGTTGAACGCGCCGTTCTTCGAGGCGGCGGTCGGCAAGTCGATTGAATTGAAGTCGCTCAACTCGCCCGAACGAGACTTCGATCCGTTTGTCTCCGAGGACGGCCAGACGATCTGGTTCGTGAGTGATCGTGGTGGATTGCGCGGCGTTTACGTGGCGACGCGCGTCTCGCCCTATCACGATTTTGCGAAGCCGGAACTGGTGGCCGAATCGAGCGGAGCCGATCTCCCCGCTTCACCGTCCGTCACCGACAACGGCTTGATGTTGGTCTACGCCGTCCCCGAAAAGGCGCGGCTCTGGCAATTGACTCGCACTGATAGCATGGCCCCGTTCAAGAAGAAGGAAATTATCCGCACTGATGAAAAGACCGATCGTGCCTGGCGTTCGTCACAACTCTCGGCGGACGGACTGCGGCTCTATTGGACCGAAGAGGAAGGCGATGAGTTACTCACGCGCGCGGCGGTGCGGGCATCGAG
Organism: Schlesneria sp.; assembly: GCA_043743205.1. Classification (GTDB taxonomy): domain Bacteria; phylum Planctomycetota; class Planctomycetia; order Planctomycetales; family Planctomycetaceae; genus Schlesneria. The sequence continues at coordinate 1,548 of JAYTXB010000304.1, read as the reverse complement.
TCGCAAGCTATTCGGGAAGACGTTGAAGTTCGAGTTGCCAGCGCATCATCCGCATCTATCGGCGGATGGACTGCGTCAGTTTGCGTTCGATGGAATGAAGCTCCAACGAGCGCGACGCGGTTCAATCAAGCAGCCGTTCGGTGCTCCGGAAGTCATCGCGGAATTGACTCTCGACAACTATCAGGCCAGTCCTGGCCATCGTCAGTTTTGGGTGACGGACGACGAGCAGTGGCTGTTCTACTGCGATGACCCGCGCACGAGCGGCGACCTGTTCCTCGTGCGACTGAGTGATGGTCCTTCGTGGGGCCGCTCGTTCGTCGGTCGGGCAATCGCAGCGAAGGAAGCCGTCGCGCAGACCGAGGACGCTGCGATGAAGTCCGCTGACGAAGCGGCGAAGAATGCGAAGCCGATGGAAAAGCCGGTCGATCTGCTCACGTTACCGCTGCCTTACTCATCGCACTGGGCCGCACTGTCGAAGTGTCTGGCGGCGGGAGCAGGGGAAGAGGGACTCGCGCTGGCGCAGCAAGCGTTGACCAACAAGGAACTCGCCGCAGATCGCACGCTGGTGACGTGGGACATTGAAGTGGCCGAACACATGGCGGAGTTCCGCCGGGATGTGACTCGTGCGGTCGAGTCGCTCAAGCCAGGAGCCAACGTGCGCGTGGGAGGGACTCGGTTCGACTTCGATCGTTCCGAAGGGGACGAACTGCATCTCAAGTTGAAGGACAAAGCGGTCGTCAAAAAGTTGAGTGAATTGACGCCCGGCGACCTCGTCGTGCTGGCCGACTCGGGGCCGGATAAGGGTGACGCGGCGAAGGCGCTGCGGTTCGGAATCTATCTCCACTTTCAGGGCAAGCTATTCGACAAGGTGGCCGAGAGCTGGCTCAAACGTGCGTCGGGTGAAGGAGAGATGTTCATCGAACGACTCGCCGCGCGGTCACTCATTCAAGGTCAGCGTGAGATCGCGCGCGGCAAATTCTCGGACGGCATCAGCTTCCTCGACGAAGCCCTCGTCCTCGCTCCCGCTTCTGATTCCGCGAAGCAGGCGGCGAAAGACAAGGAGACGCTGTACGACCAACTCGAATGGAAGGCCGTCGGAAATCGGAAGTGGAAGCGCGGCGAGTTGGGTGAGTTCCTCGCGGACACGGCGAGATCGAATGGCTCGTACCTGCAATCAGACCAGCAGTACGGCGATTTGGAACTCACGTGCGAGTGGAAGGTAACTGGCCCCACCGCGATGGGGGGCGTCTACCTGCGCTACGATGGTCGCGGCAACCCGTTCGAGAACGGAGCCAAGATTCATCTCGCGAATGATCTCACGCAAAAGAACGTCGATCAGTACTCGACCGGTTCACTCTTCGGTTCGGACCCGCCGCTGTCGAACGCCAGTCTGGCTGAAGGCAAATGGAACACGCTCCGCATCCGCGCTCGCGACAAGACAGTGCAAGTTGCGATCAACGGCAAGGACGTTTTGAAGGCAACACTCGACAAGGATGTCCCCGCGCGAGGCCACGTTGTTCTGGATGGCGTCGCCGGTGGGATCAGCTA